>NZ_JBHWGV010000147.1:1136-9928 GCF_042732955.1 Kitasatospora sp. NPDC059747
GTGGGCGAGCGGGTGACTGGCCGGGTGCCAGTCCGTGAAGAACGGCCGCCGGCACAACGACGCGCGGATCTGGTTCGCAAGTCGGCGGGTCCGACTTCCTACGCAGACTTCCTACGCAGGGGCGGTTTCGTCGTAGTCGTTCCAGCCCGACGATCGCGCAAGCTGCTCCCATGCCGGCCAGGTCCGTCCCGTCGCCTGGCGCACGAGCTCGCCGGCCATCGTGAAGGGCGGCGCCTTGTGCGGCTTCTCCAGCGCCTGGCCGACGATGCGGTCGTGGAGGACCGCCGCCGCGCGCAGCCGGGGCAGCGCCTGGTGGACGTGGTCCGCGTAGCCGTCCGGAAGGGCGGCCGGCCCGCCGCCCAGGTCGAAGCCCGCCCCGAGCGCGACCAGCGCGATCTCCGGCCGCTTCCGCAGGGCGACCTCACGGTCCAGGTGCAGCGCGACCGCGTCCCACACGACGTCCGTCCGGTCCGGCGGCACGCTCTGCTCCGCCAGGAAGCGGACGGCCAGGTCGGCGCCGTCCAGCTCGAACCGCTGGTCGCCGTCGCCCTCGTCGCTGAGCCCGCAGTCGTGCAGGACGCAGCCCAGGAAGAGGAGTTCGTCGTCGTAGTCGCGGTCCGGCCGCAGGCCGCGCCGCTCGCCGAGGAGACGTCCGTAGAGGTAGGTGCGCAGGCTGTGGTTGAAGATCGCCGTCGGGAGCAGGGTCTTCGCGCGGCGCAGCGCGGCGTGCGCGAGATCCGTCGGAGGCAGGCCCAGTTCGCTGTATTCGGCGCTCACGGGGCGACCGTACCCGGTTGTCCGGCTGTGGGTGCTCTACTCGGCGGCTCCGGGGTCGGCTCCGAAGCCGTCGGCCACCAGGCGGGTGGCCCAGGTGCGGAGGGCGGCCCGGACGGGTGGGTGGGCGAGGCCGGTGGCGGTGGCCAACTCGTCGGCGGACGTGGTGTCGTAGCGGTCCTCGGAGAGGAAGGTGAGGGTCTCGGGGTCCGCGCCGGTGAGGGCCCGGGGGAGGGCGCGGACCACGGGGACGGGGATGAGGCCGCGCGGTGGGCGGACGCCGAGGTGGGCGGCGAGGAGGGCGATGAGGTCCGGGAGGGCCGGGGTCTCGGGGTCGAGGACGGTATGGGCCGGCGCGGGCGCCCGGTCGTGGGCGGGGACGGCGGCGAGGAAGCGGGCCAGGTGGTCGACCGTGACCACCGGGACGAAGGTCCGTCGCGTCCCGGGGAGCAGGGGGAGGCGGCCGCGGTGGAGCTGCCGGACGAGGTGGGCGAGCCCGAGGTACTGCCCGGCCTCGCCGGTGGCCGAGTGCCCGATGGCGCTGCTCGGGTTGACGGTCGTGACGGGGATGCCCAGCCGGTCGGCCGTGACGCGCACTGCTGCGTCGCCGAGTTGCTTCGAGGCTTCGTAGGCGCCGAGCCGGGAGTAGAGGGCGGCGGTCTCGCGGGGCGTGAGCGGGTACCGGGGCCGGGGGTCGCGACCGACGCGGTAGCCGGAGAGGTGGACGTGGCGGCGCAGGTGGGGGCGGGTCGCGGACCACCGGAGCGCGTGCAGGGCACCGTCGACGTTGGCGGGCTGGGCCTCGGCGCGGGTGAGGCCGAACTCGTAGCGGGCGGCGAGGTTGTGGACGTCGCGGATCGCGGCGAGGCGGGCGTCGTCCTCGGGGGAGAGGCCGAGGCCGGGGTCCGTGAGGTCGGCGGCGACGGTGGTGAGGGTGGTGTCGACGGTGCCGTGGGCGCGCAGCCACGAGCGGAGGGCGGTGTCGCGCGGGCTGCCGGTGCCGCCGCGGACGGCGACGGCGACGGGTTCGCCGCGGGTGAGGAGTTCGAGGACCAGCCAGCGCCCGATGAAGCCGGTGGCGCCGAGGACGAAGGTGGTGGGGAGTGGCACGGCGGGACGTCCATTCTCTGTAGACCGGTCTGTATATTTTCTGGGCATGCGGGAGCACGGGAGCTCCCGAGCGGCGAGGCCCGCGGAATCAGCCCTTGGCGCCGATGAGGTACTGCACGGCGTGCTGGGCGTGGTCGAGCGGTTCCCGGCTGCGCCGGACCGACGCGAGCAGCACCGCGCCCTCCATCAGGGCGAGCGCCTGCCCGGCGGCGGTCCAGGCCTCGGCGGGTCCGAACCGACCGGCCTCCAGCCGCTCGGCGAGGACCCGCTGCCAGCTCTCGTACACCGCCGAACAGACCGCGCGTAGCGGCTCGTTGGTGCCCGCGACCTCCAGTGCGACGGTGGCGATCGGGCAGCCCTTGGCATAGCCGGAGCGTTCCAGGCGGTCGGCGAAGACCTCGGTCAAGCGCCGGGTGAGCGCGCCGGCGTCGACGCCCTCGGCGGCGAGCGACCTGAGCAGGTCCTCGACCTCCCGCCCGGCCTGGACGAGGGCGGCGGCGACCAACTGGTCCTTGCCCTCGGGGAAGTGGAAGTACAGCGAACCGCGCGGCGCGCCGCTCTCGGCGACGATCTGGTTGACGCCGCTGCCGAAGTACCCCTGCGCCTCGATCAGCGCCCGCGCGCCGGCGATCAGCCGGGCGCGGGTTTCCTCACCCTTGGCTCCCATGGGGAAGAGAATAGACCGGTCTATATATTTTGCCAACGGGAGGGCGTCGGGTCGCGCGGCTCACACCCCGTACCCGGCCGGAAAGCCGGTCCAGCGAAGATCCTCGGGCAGGTGGCCGAGGTCGTTGACCAGCAGCGGCGAGGGCGGCCGCCCGGGGGCGTACCGGATGACGGTCAGCGAGGCATGGGCATGGTTGAGTCCGAGCCAACGCCACGGCGGCGCATCGAGGGCATGGCGCACGAGCCAGGCGATGAGGAAGTTGTGCGTGACGACGAGCTCGTGCCGCTCCTCGTCCCCGGGCACGGGCCCGGTGAACGCCGCCACGGCCTGCCGCGCCAGCTCGGGCCCCGACTCCTGGGGCTCGGAACGCGCGACGAAGCGGAGGAAGAGGTCGGCACTCTCGGCGGGCAACTCCGCCCGCCCGGGGACGTAGGGAACGTAGTCGCCCGCCGCGTCGCAGGCCCGGGCGGTGGCCGCGGGCAGGTGCTCGGCGATCAGCCCGGCCGTCTGCGCGGCGCGGGCCAGCGGTCCGTGGTGCACGGCAGAGATCGGCCGCCCCGCCAACCGCCGCCCGAGCAGCGCAGCCTGACGCCGCCCGACCTCCGAGAGCCCGCTCTCGTCCGGCAGCGCCTCCCCGTGCCGGACGAGGTAGAGGTAACGGGCAGCGCTTCCAGCCATGCAAGGGCCTCCTGGGAACAGTGATCAACTCCCCCGAACCGACGCCCCACCCCACCCGCCCGGTTCCGCACGAGGAGGAGGCGACCCACCAGGCCGCCGCGCGCATCCCCTCACGCAGGAGTCGGGCAGGCCGACTTCCTCTGCGAGGCGCCCCCTGGACGTTCATCCGCTGGCCGCGCGCCGGGGAAGTTGGAGGCGTCGACTTCCCAGGCACCGTCCTTACGGACTCCGGGCTGCTGCGAGCGTGTAGGAAGTCGCCTCGCCCGACTCCTTGCGCGGGTGTGGCGTTGGGCCAGGGGCGGGCACAGGAAGTCGAGCGGGCCGACTTCTGGTGTTGGACGGTGGCGTGTTCCGCGCGTGGGAAGTCGCACGCGCCGACCCTGCGCGGTGCCCTTCCGGCTTCTGGGATGCGGCGGGTGCGGGACCGTGGCCCCCGATTCCTTGCGCGGCTGTGGCGTTGGCTCGGATGCGTGCGCAGGAAGTCGGGCGGGTCGACTTCTGATGTTGGGTGCGGGGGCGACCTTCCACGCGGGGTGCTTGCGGGGGCCGGGGGCCGGGGGCCGGGGGCCGGGAGCGAATGACCGGCTGCGTGAGAAGTCGGGTGGGGCGACTTCTCGGGTGGTGTCAGGCCTGGTGGGCGGTGTTCAGGAGGGTGAGGTCGTCGGGGGTCAGGTGCAGGGTGCCGGCGGCGATGTTCTCGGTGAGGTGGGTGAGGTCGCCGGTGCCGGGGATGGCCAGGACGTTGGGGGCCCGGTGGAGGGTCCAGGCCAGGCGGACCTGGGCGGTGCTCGCGCCGTGGGCCCTCGCCACGGCCTCCACCTGCGGCGGCTCGCCGGTGCTCGCGCCGGTGCCGTGCTCGCGGCCGGTGCCGGCGATGGCGTAGAACGGGACGAAGGCGATGCCCTGCTCGGTGCAGAGGCGCAGCACCTCGTCCTGTGCGGGGGCGGCGCCGATGCCGTACGGGTTCTGGACGCACACGACGGGGGCGATCTCCCGGGCCTCGGCCAGGTGGTGCGGGTGGATGTTGGAGAGGCCGAGGTGGCGGATGAGTCCGGCCCGGCGCAACTCGGCGAGGGCGCCGAAGCGTTCGGCGATGGAGTCGGTGCCGAGGACGCGCAGGTTCACCAGGTCGAGGTGGTCGCGGCCGAGCTGGCGGAGGTTCTCCTCCACCTGGGCGCGCAGGGCCTCGGGGGTGCGGGCGTGTTCGGCCCACGTGCCGTCGAGGGCGCGGGCGGGGCCGACCTTGGTGGCGATCACGAGGTCGTCGGGGTAGGGCGCGAGGGCGCGGTTGATGAGCTCGTTGGCGGAGCGCAGCGGGGAGAAGTAGAAGGCGGCGGTGTCGATGTGGTTGACGCCGAGTTCGACGGCGCGGCGCAGGACGGCGACGGCCTGGTCGCGGTCGCGCGGGACGGCGTGCGGGGTGAGGGCGGGGCCGGTCTGGGGGAGGCGCATGGCGCCGAAGCCGATCCGGTGGACGGCGCGGTCGCCGAGGGTCCAGGTGCCGGCGGCGGAGGCGTGCACGGTGGTCGGCGAGGTGTCGGGCGTCATGTGGGGAGTCATGGTCGACATGATCGAATCCGGGCTAGCCTGATCGCCAATGATTCGGGAATGTGCGAATCCAATGGACGGGTACGGGAGGACGCGCATGGCCGTGGAGACGGAACTGTCGTTCACGGTGGGGGATCTGGCGAGCATGCGCTTCGCCGTCTCGCCGATGTGGGAGCTCGGGCCGAGCCTGCGCCTGCTCGCGTCCGGCCGGGCCCACCCGGTGCACCGTCCGTGGGTCGAGCAGGTGCGGCCCCGGCTCGCCGCCGTCGGGCCGTTGCGCGGCTGGCTCACCGAGATCGTGCCGCCCGCGGGGTACGTGCCGGACTTCGTCAACCCCGCCCCGGCCGGCCCGGCGCCCACGCTCGCGGAGGAACTGGCCGCGATCCGGGCCACGCCGGCCGAGCGGGTACGGCGCGACCTCGACCGGTTGCGGGAGTACGGCGACGGCCTCGGCCCCCGGCTGCGCGCCCTGTACGCCGACCCGCCGGCCGGCCTCGCGCGGCTCACGGAGGCGTTCGAGGCGTACTGGAAGGTCGCGCTCGCGCCGTACTGGGCGCGCGTCCGCGCCGCGCTGGACGCGGACGTCCTGCACCGCGCCCGGCAGGTGGCCGAACACGGTGCGGCGCGGGTGCTCAACGACCTGCACGCCGAGGTCCGCTGGTCGCGGGACACGCTCCGGCTGGAGCGCCGCCCGAAGCCGCTGGACCGCCGGACGTCCGGGGCGGGCCTGCTGCTGATCCCCTCGGCCTTCACCGGACCGGGCCCGCTGATGCGGGTCGCGCCGCCGGACCCGCCGCAGCTCGCGTACCCGGCGCGCGGCATCGGCAGCCTGTGGGCCGCCCGGCCCGCCGCGCCGAACGCGGCCCTCGCCGCCGTCCTCGGCCGTTCCCGCGCGCTCCTGCTCGTCGAACTGGACGCCCCGGCGTCGACCACCGACCTCGCCCGGCGTACGGGCCTGTCGCCCGCGGCCGTCTCGCAGTACCTGACGGCCCTCCGCGACGCCCACCTGGTGAGCGCCCACCGCGCGGGCCGCTCGGTGCTGTACGCCCGCACGGCCTCGGCGGAGGCGGTCCTGGCGCCACTGACGTGAGGCGGAGGTGGTCGGGTGGGTGGCGAAGCGGTGTCCGGGTGGGCGGCGCGAGGCCCGGGCGAGGCCGTGGTGGCTGCGTGGCCGAAGGTCGGCGCCGAGTCGTGGGTGCCGCATCCCGATGTGGTTCCCGGGCGACGTCGGGGGTGAGTCGTGCCCGACCCGTCCGGTCCGGCGAACCGAGGGGCTCGACGCCAGGGGTGGAAAGCGGGTGGAATGCCTGCGAAAAACCTACGAAAAGCCCAATCGTCACGGCAGGTTCCCCGTTTCTTCGGGGCGCATTCGCCGGCCGCGCGTAGCGTGCTGTACATGACACCACGTCGGCAAGCCGCCGCCCGCCGCCGACGGACCGGCCTCGTCGGCGCGCTGGTCGCGGCGGCCCTCGGGCTCGGGACCGTCGCCCTGACCGCCCCGGCTGCGCCGGCCGTGCCGACGAGCAGCACGGGAAGCACGAGCAGCCCCGGCGACGTCGTCGTCGACGAGAGCTTCGCCGGCCCCGGCCTCCCCGCCGGGTGGAACCCCGTCGAGGGCGACTGGCGCGTCGAGAACGGCCGTCTGGTCGGCAGCTCCGCCGACGGGGCGCGGCAGAGCCGGATCACCTTCGGCCGCCACCTGGACGACTTCCGGCTGGAGGCCACCGCCCGCTTCGAGACCGTCCAGGACGCCACCCGCTGGACGGCCCTCGGCCTGGACGTCCCCGCCGCCGGTACGACGCCGTGGTCGATCGCCGCCGTCCGCTCCGGCAGCACGGCCGGCAACGGGCTGGAGTTCGCCCGGCGCACCACCGGCGACACGTGGAACGTCACCGACACCGCCGCCGCACCGTCCGCCGCCACCACCGGCCGGGACGTGCGGATCGCCGTCGAGGTGCACGGCACCAGCGCCCGCTGGATCTTCGAGGGCCGCGAGGCGCTGCGCACCACCCGGCTGGCCCGCAGTGCGGACGGCGGCCAGGCGCTGCTGGTGAACGGCGCGCGGGTGTCGTTCGCGGCGGTGAAGGTGACGGCGCTCGCGCCGAACGCGTGGATCCGTCCGGCCGGGACGCCGGTGGCGGTGTTCGCGCACCGCGGCGGGTCGTCCGCGGCGCCGGAGAACACGCTCGTCTCGGACGAGGTCGCCCGCCGGGCCGGCGCCCAGTGGATCGAGAACGACGTCCAGCCGAGCAGGGACGGCGTCCCGTACGTCCTGCACGACGACACCGTGGACCGCACGACGAACGGCACTGGCCGCGTCCGCGACCTGACGGCCGCCCAACTGGACGCGCTCGACGCCGGCTCCTGGTTCGCCCCGGCCTACGCGGGCACCCGGCTGCCGACGCTCGCCGCCCAGCTGGAGGACCTGCGCACCCGCGGCGGCAACCTGCTCCTGGAGATCAAGGGGCCGCACACCCGCGACGAGGTCGCCCGGATCGTCAAGGAGGTCCGCGACCACGGCATGACCGGCCGGGTCTTCGTGCAGAGCTTCCAGGTGGACGCCCTGCGCTACGCCCGCGAGCTCGCGCCCGAGCTGCCCCTCGGCCTGCTGCGCTCCGAGCTCGACCCCGATCCCGTCGCCACCGCGCGCGACCTCGGGCTCACCGCCTACAACCCGTCGGACGACGCCCTCGCCCCGCGCCCCGGAGTGGTCAAGGACCTGCACGCCGCCGGCGTCGCCGTGAACGTCTGGACGGTCGACTCGCCGGCCCGCTGGAAGGCGCTGGAGGAGGCCGGGGTGGACGGCATCATCACCAACCGCCCGGCGGAGCTGGCCGGTTGGAACGCGGCCTGGCGAAGTTGACCAGCAGGTAGGCGTGATCGGGTTCGTCGGTGCACCTGACCAACTCCGTCGCGAGGTCGGTGCAGACGGATCGCGTGATCTCTTCCGCGCGGGCCAGGCGGGCGGCAACTACGGCCGCTACTACGGCGAGGCGATCGAGGACATCGCGGCCTTCCTCGCGGGCGACCCGATCCGCCGGCTCGGCTGAGCCCTCCACGGGATCGGGCCCGGTCCGCCGCATACTGGGCGCGTGACCAGCCAGGACGACATGCGGACGGCGGGCCGGCGCGGGGTGCTGCGGGCGGGCGCGGCGGCGCTGCTGCTCGGCGCCGCCGGGTGCGGGAGCGGGAGCAGGCAACCGGTGGCGGCGCCGAGTTCGACGACCGCGAGCCCCGCCCCTGCGGCGCGCCCGAGCCCGAGCCCGAGCGCGACTCCGACGGCGAGCCCGAGCCCCAGCCCCAGCCAGACCCCCCTCCCCAACCCGCCGCTCTGGCAGCCCGGCCCGTCCGAGGTGCAGCCCGACGTCAAGCGCCGCGCCGTTGAGCTGGTCGCCGCGCTCGGGGCGTGGCCGCCCGGCGGGCAGGGGGCGGAGGCGGCGCGGGCCCGGGTGGTGGCGCTCGGGCTGCCACCGGCCCTCGCGGACGCGGCCGGGCCGCGGGCGCCCCCCGCGGCGGGGGCGGGGCGGGGGGGGGTAGACGCCCACTACGGGGGGGTGAGGGGCGACACGGCGCGCGGGGGCGGGGGGTGCCGCCAGTGGACCCGGCAGCCGGACGGCTCGGCCGCCGGGGGCGGCGTCACGGTGGACGTCCGCCTGAGCCGTGCCGAGCCGCGCTGGACCGTCACCGACCTGCACCCGGGCGTGCCGGGCCCGCCCGCCGAGCCGCCGCCCGCGGCGCTGGCGAAGGTGCTGGCGCAGCCGCGGATCGAGCTGCCGCCGGAGGCGCTCGCCGATCTGCGCAGCGGGAGCGTCCACGACAGCGTGATGAACGCGATGCTGGGCCTGGCCGGCACCTACGCGCTGTCGGTGAGCGTCGTGCGCACCGGCCACCCGCTGGACGTCTTCGGCACGACCCGGGCCAACCACCCACCCCAGGGGCGGGGCGTGGAACTCATGGGGTTAGTCGGGGCCCCCGGGGTGGGACCCGGCGCCCCCGCGCCCCGGTTGAGTTGACT
>NZ_JBHWGV010000147.1:9938-14402 GCF_042732955.1 Kitasatospora sp. NPDC059747
GGGGGGGGCGGGCCCCACCCCCCGGCGGTGTGTGTGCGTGGGCCCCCCCCCCCCCCCCGGGTTGCTTTTCCCCCCCCCCCCCCCCACCCCCACCCGGGGGGGCGGGGCCTTCGACGTCTGGCGGATCGACGGGCACCCGGTGGTGGACCCGGCGACGCCGCGGCAGCTGATCGAGTCCTTCATGCGGGCCGCGGCCGCCGCCGGTTCGTACAACGTGGGCGGGCCGATCGCGATCCCGGGGGCCGGCAATCAGTTCTTCACCGACGACACCCACCACGACCACGTCCACGTCGGGTTCACCGCCTGAGCGGCGGCCGTCAGTTGACCTTGACCGCGCTCCACGCCGCCGCGACGGCCTTGTACTCGGCGCTGTTGAGCCCGTACAGGTCGCTCGCGGCGTTGAGCGAGGCGGTGCGCGCGCCCTTGTAGTTGGTGGTGGACGTCATGTAGACGGTCAGCGCGCGGTACCAGATCTTGGCGATCTTCTGGTTGCCGACGCCGGTCACCTTGGAGCCGTTGCAGGTGGGGCTGTTGTACGCGACGCCGTTGATGGTCTTGCTGCCGCTGCCCTCACTGGCCAGGTAGAACCAGTGGTTGCCGACGCCGGAGGAGTAGTGGACGTTGAGCTTGCCGACGGTGGCGCTCCAGCAGTCCGCCGACTTGCCGTCCAGCGAGGGCTTGTCGAAGCGGCGCAGCCACGGCGGGGTGGACTGGTCGCTGAACAGGTAGTCGGGGGTGTCGACCTTGTTGTTGGCGAACCACTCGACCATCGTGCCGAAGATGTCGCTGGTGGACTCGTTGAGGCCGCCGGATTCCCCGCTGTAGCGGAGGTTGGCGGTGGCGCTGGTGACGCCGTGGGTCATCTCGTGGCCCATGGTGTCGAGGTCGACCTGCTCGGGGTCGCTGGTGCCGTTGCCGTCGCCGGTCATCATGCAGAAGCAGTCGTCGGACCACTGGGCGTTGTCCCAGTTGGTGCCGACGTGGACGAAGACGGTGGCGCCCTTGCCGTCGTTCTTGATGCCGTTCCGGCCGAAGGTCTTCTTGTAGTAGTCGTACGTCCAGGCGGTGTTCGCGTGGGCGTCGACGGCCGCGGTGGAGCGGTCGGTGGAGAACTTCTTGCCGTCGCCCCACACGTTCGTGCTGATGGTGAACGGCGTGCCGGAGGCCGCGGTGATGGCGTCGGCGGAGGCGTTGCCGGCGTCCTTGGTGACGTGGCCGCGCACGGGGTCCGCCAGGGTGTAGCCGCCGTCGGCGGCCGGGGTGGTGTCGACGGTGACGTCGCCGGTGTACTCGGAGTGGCCGGTGCCGGCGGCCTGGTGCTCCTTGTCGTAGGCCTCGATCTCGTCGCCGGTGGTGGCGTCGGTGACGACGACCCGGCCGGCGGGCTGGCCGTGCTCGCCGGTGCCGGCGACGGTGGTGCGCCAGGCGAGGCGGGGCGTGCCGTCGGCGGCCCAGACGACCAGTTCGGGCGTGCCGACGGCGTCGTGGACGCCCGGGGCGGAGGCGATCGCCTTGCCGGCGGTGGTCTGCGGGGCCACGGCCGGGGAGGTGGACGCCACGGCGGGGTCGTGGGCGGCGGCGCGGGTGGAGTCCTTGAGGCGGCCGCGGGCGTCCTGGTGGACGACGAGGTCGCCGCCGACGACGGGCAGGCCCTGGTAGGTGCGGTCGAAGCGGACGTGTGACGAGCCGTCGGCGTCCAGGACGACGTCCTTGAGCACGAGGTCCTGGCCGTCGCCGAACCCGAACACCCCGGCGTTGCGGGCCACGTTGGCGCGGGCCTGGGCGACCGCGGCGTCCCGTCCGGCGGGCGCGGCGGAGGCGGTGCCGGCGGGGACGGTGACGGCGACGAGGGCGGCGATGACGGCGGTGGCACCGGCTATGCGGGCACGACGGGACGCCGACGAGGAGGTGGGGCTCACTCTGACTCCAGTGGGGTGGTGACAGGGAAACGCGCGTGGCAGGGGACGCGCGTGGTTGGGGAAACGCGCGGTAAAGCTCGGGCGAAGTACGGCCCGCGAACAGCTGTGACCGAGATTGACGGTGATCGGTCATGAATGGCCAGGGGAATGGTCATATCTTTGCCAAGTTGTGTCCTGTGCAGATCAATCCAGACCGGGTCTGACCAGGGGTGAAGATCCAGCATGTGAACGGTTCATGACGGTCTGTTCGGGATGGTTGTACCGTGCACGCATGACATCGCCCGCCCCCCTGCTGCGCACCCGGGACGTGGACGTCGTCCGCGACGGCCGCCACCTCCTGCGCGGGATCTCCCTGACCATCCGGCCCGGCGAGCACTGGGCGCTGCTCGGCCCCAACGGCGCCGGGAAGTCCACGCTGCTCGCCCTCCTCGGGGCGGTCTCCCACCCGACCCGGGGCGAGGTGGACGTGCTCGGCCGCCGGCTCGGGCGGGTCGACGTCCGCGAACTGCGCGCCCACCTCGGGCACGTCAATCCGCGCCACCCGCTGCGCTCGCCGCTGACCGTGCGGGAGGTGGTGCTCACCGGGGCCACCAACACCATCGAGCCGGAGTGGCACCGCAAGCCCGCCCCCGGGGCGGTCGAGCGGGCGGAGCTCCTGATCGAGACCCTCGGCATGACGGCCATGGCCGGGGCCCCGTGGACGACGCTCTCCCAGGGCGAGCGCGGCCGGGCGCTGATCGCCCGCGCGCTGATGCCGAGCCCCCGCCTGCTCCTGCTCGACGAGCCGGCCACCGGGCTCGACCTGACCGCCCGCGAACTCCTGCTCGACAGCCTCGACCTGCTGCGCCACCAGCACCCCGACCTCGCCAGCGTGCTGGTCACTCACCACCTGGAGGAGTTGCCGGAGACGACGACCCACGCCCTCCTGCTGCGGGAGGGCGCGTGCGTGGCGGCCGGGCCGGTCGACGAGGTGATGACGACCGAACTGATCAGCGAGACCTTCGGCCACCCGATCCGGATCACCCGCCATGAGGGCCGCTGGACCGCCCGCGCCGCGGCCCGCCGCACTCCGGGGAGCTGAGCGCTGCTCTGACGAAGCGCCGCTCTTCGGGAGGCCGGAGGCGACGGACTCAGGGGGGTGGGTATCGCCGGTAAGGAAATCTTACGTAAGGTATGCCTTAGCTAATCACGAGGCGCCGACCCGGTCGGCGCCTCGCCACGCCCTGGCACACCCATGCCCTTTTCCGTTGGAGCCGTCATGCCCGCCCGTCGTCGTACGACCGCAGCCGCGCTGCTCACTCTCGCCGTCGCGACCGCGACGCTGGCCGGCTGTGCGGACAAGAAGGACGACAAGGCCGGTGGCGCCGACGCGGTGAAGATCAACGCCACCGACTCCGCGTGCGAGGTCTCGAAGACCTCCTTCCCGGCCGGCCACGTCGTCCTGGACATCAGCAACAAGGGCTCGAAGACCACCGAGGTCTACGTCTACGCCGAGGGCGACAAGATCGTCACCGAGCGCGAGAACATCGGCCCCGGCACCAAGGCGACCATCAACGCCGAGATCAAGGCCGGCTCGTACGAGATCGCCTGCAAGCCCGGCATGGTCGGCGACGGCATCCGGCAGAAGATCACGGTGACCGGCGAGGGCGCCGCCACCGCCTCCGCGGACCCGCGCCTGGCCGCCGCCGTCGACGCCTACCGCAGGTACGCGCAGGAGCAGGCCGACGCCACCATCCCGGCGGTCGAGGCCTTCGCCGCCGCGATCAAGGCGGGCGACGTGGAGAAGGCCAAGTCCCTCTACGCCCCCTCGCGCACCGGCTGGGAGCGCACCGAGCCGGTCGCCGAGAGCTTCGGCGACGTCGACCCGAAGACCGACACCCGCGAGGACAAGGTCGAGGCCGGCAAGCCGTGGACCGGCTGGCACCGCCTGGAGAAGTCCCTCTGGGCCGACGGGAAGATCGGCGACGACGAGAAGCAGCTCGCCGACCAGCTCGTGGGCGACCTGTTGGACTGGCAGAAGAAGATCCCCGAGGCGGAGATCACCGCGACCAGCATGGCCAACGGCGCCAAGGAGCTGCTGGACGAGGTCGCCACCAACAAGATCACCGGCGAGGAGGACCGCTACAGCCACACCGACCTGGCGGACTTCAACGCCAACGTCGAGGGCGCGCAGAAGGCGTACGAGCTGCTGAAGCCGGTCGCCGCCGAGAAGAACCCCGACCTCGCGAAGACCCTGGACTCCGAGTTCGCCTCGATCCAGGCGCTGCTCGCCAAGTACAAGCAGGCCGACGGCACCTACACGTCCTATGACAAGGTCACCGAGGCCGAGCGCAAGACCTTCTCCGACGCCGTCAACTCGCTGGGCGAGCCGCTGTCGAAGCTGGCCGCCGCCGTGGTCGTCAAGTAGCCGACCGCGCCGTGGCCGGCGCGTGACCGGCCGCGCGGTGGCCGTCGACCGACCGGCCACGCGGTGGGGGGCGGGCCGCCCCCCCACCCAAAGCTGTGTCTGATTCACAAAGGACCCTGCCGACGCAGATGATGTGGT
>NZ_JBHWGV010000147.1:14412-16909 GCF_042732955.1 Kitasatospora sp. NPDC059747
GCGCGGGGGGGGTCGAGCGCGCGCCCCCGGGGGGGCGGGCGCGGGGGCGCGGCGGGGGGGGCCCCCGCCCCCCCCCCCCCGCGGGGGTGGGCCCCGAGCCGCCGACCATCCGATAGTCGTCAAGTCGCCGACCCCCAGCCCGTATTCACCACACCCCACGGCCGCCGTGGCGGCCCCGTCCGGTCGTCACGGCAGCCGTGGGACCCAGCAGCACAGAGAAGGGCCCGCCCGCCGATGGACGCCGAGAACCCGATGGACCGCACGGACACGGCCGCTGCCGACGCCGACCCCCGCAGCGCGGTCAGCCGCCGCGCCGTCATCGGCTGGGCCGGGGCGGGCGTCGCGCTCGGCGCCGCCGCCGTCGGCTCGGTCGCCGCCGCCACCCGGCAGGACGACCCCGCACCGGCGCCCGCCGCGGCCCCGGGCGCCGAGGTGCCCTTCTACGGCGACCACCAGGCCGGCATCGCCACCCCCGTCCAGGACCGGCTGCACTTCGCCGCGTTCGACGTCTCCGAGAAGGCCACCCGCGATTCGCTGGTCAAGCTGCTCAAGGAGTGGACGAAGGCCGCCGCGGCCATGACCGGCGGCCGCGAGGTCGGCACCGGCGCCGCCAGCGGCCTGCCCGAGGCGCCGCCGGACGACACCGGCGAGGCCCTCGGCCTGCCCGCCTCCCGGCTCACTCTGACGATCGGCTTCGGCCCGGGCCTGTTCGAGAAGGACGGCGTCGACCGCTTCGGCCTCAAGGCCAGGCGCCCCGAGGCCCTGATCGAGCTGCCGAACTTCAAGGGCGACAAGCTCGACCCGCTGCGCAGCGGCGGCGACCTCTGCGTCCAGGCCTGCGCCGACGACCCGCAGGTCGCCGTGCACGCGATCCGCAACCTCGCCCGGATCGGGATGGGGACGGTGAGCATCCGCTGGTCGCAGCTGGGCTTCGGCAAGACCTCCTCCACCACGCCGGACCAGCAGACCCCCCGCAACCTCCTGGGCTTCAAGGACGGCACCCACAACATCGCGGGCACCGACACCGCCCGGCTGGCCGACCACGTGTGGGCGGCCCCCGGCGACGGCCCGGACTGGATGACCGGCGGCTCCTACCTGGTCGCCCGGCGGATCCGGATGCACATCGAGACGTGGGACCGCACCTCGCTCAAGGAGCAGGAGGACGTCTTCGGCCGCACGAAGGGCGAGGGCGCCCCCTACGGCAAGGCCCGGGAGCACGACGACCCGGACCTCAAGGCGATGCCGGCCGACTCGCACGTCGCCCTGGCCCACCCCGACGCCAACAGCGGGCTGATGATCCTGCGCCGCGGCTTCTCCTTCACCGACGGCACCGACGGCCTCGGCCGCCTGGACGCGGGCCTGTTCTTCCTGGCCTACCAGCGCGACAGCCGCAAGGCGTTCGTGCCGCTCCAGCAGCGCCTCGCGGCGAGCGACAAGCTCAACGAGTACATCCAGCACGTCGGTTCCGCGCACTTCGCCTGCCCGGCGGGCGTCCGCAAGCCGGGGGAGTGGTGGGGCCAGGCCCTGTTCGGCTGATCCCGCATACCCCTATCACCCCGAGGAGTCAGCCGTGTTCGGCAACTACCTGATCGGCCTGCGCGAAGGCCTCGAAGCCAGCCTGGTCGTCTGCATCCTGATCGCCTACCTGGTCAAGACCGACCGCCGGGACAAGCTGCCGCCGGTGTGGCTCGGCGTCGGCTCGGCGGTCGTGCTCAGCATGGCGTTCGGCGCGGTGCTCCAGTTCGGCTCCTCGCAGCTCACCTTCGAGGCCCAGGAGGCGCTCGGCGGCAGCCTGTCGATCGTCTCGGTCGGCCTGGTGACCTGGATGGTCTTCTGGATGCGGCGCACCGCCCGGCACCTGAAGACCGAGCTGCACGGCAAGCTGGACGCGGCGATCGCGATGGGCACCACGGCGCTCGTCGTCACGGCCTTCCTCGCGGTCGGCCGCGAGGGCCTGGAGACGGCGCTGTTCATCTGGTCGGCCGTGCAGGCCACCGACGACGGGTGGAACCCGCTGGCCGGCGCCGCGCTCGGCCTGCTGACCGCCGTCGTGCTGGGCTGGCTGTTCTACCGCGGCGCGCTGCGGATCAACCTGGCGAAGTTCTTCACCTGGACCGGAGCGATGCTCGTCGTCGTCGCGGCCGGCGTGCTCGCGTACGGCGTGCACGACCTCCAGGAGGCCGGCTGGCTGCCGGGCCTGCACAGCCTGGCCTTCGACATCAGCAGCACGATCCCGAAGGACAGCTGGTACGGCACGCTGCTGAAGGGCGTGTTCAACTTCCAGCCGGACCCGACGGTCCTCCAGCTGGTGGTCTGGCTCGGCTACCTCCTCCCGACGCTGGCCGTGTTCTTCGGCCTGTTCGGCGGGAAGGCGACCCGCAAGCCCGTCGCCGCCTGACCCGCCCGTTCGCCTCGACCGGCCCCCCCCGCCCACCCCCCCCCCCCGGGGGGCGCGGGGGGGGGGCGGTGGGGCGGGGGGGCGCGCTCGGACTCCCCC
>NZ_JBHWGV010000147.1:16919-17332 GCF_042732955.1 Kitasatospora sp. NPDC059747
GGGGTCGGGGCGGCTCGGCGCCCCCCCCCGGGGGGCCCCGCCCGCCGCGCGCCGCGCCCCCCCCGCCCCCCCCCCCCCCCCCCCCGCGGCGGGGCGCCCGGTTCGGTTCTGCTGACGGAGTGCGGTACCGGATGCCTGCCACGGTCGTGCTGACGGGTGGACCGTCAACGCCCGGCACGTCGTCCGACGCCTCGTCCCGCCGGCCGGGTTCACCACCGGATTCACGACCGGGTCGCCGCAACCCTCGCACCAGGGCGTGGCGTTCACCCGGCCGTGAAACTCGGGCAGTGAACACGGGCCGTGAAGCGCGGGCCGTGAGAAACGGGAATGGCCCAACGCCCCCCCCCCCGCCGGGGGGGGGCGTCGGGCCGGGGGGGTGACCCGACCGTGTATAGCCCCCCAGGTTGAGGACC
>NZ_JBHWGV010000147.1:17342-20153 GCF_042732955.1 Kitasatospora sp. NPDC059747
CCTGAGCGCTGCGGAGGGCCTTCGCGCGGTGCGGTTACTCGCTCTTGATCGCGCCCAGGATGTCCGTCCGGGCGGCCCGGCGGGCCGGCCAGAGGGCGGCCAGCAGGCCGATCAGGGCGGCCGCCACCAGGAAGCCGAGGATCTGCAGCGGCGGCACC
The DNA here is from genome assembly GCF_042732955.1 of Kitasatospora sp. NPDC059747. Taxonomy (NCBI): domain Bacteria; kingdom Bacillati; phylum Actinomycetota; class Actinomycetes; order Kitasatosporales; family Streptomycetaceae; genus Kitasatospora; species Kitasatospora sp. NPDC059747. The sequence goes on from NZ_JBHWGV010000147.1 coordinate 17,501, forward strand.
ACGGTCGACATGCCCTTGAACGTGTCGCCGAGCGTCTTGAGGCCCGCCCAGGCGACCACGATCCCGAGGACCACGCCGACCACGCCGCCGAACAGCGCGATCAGCAGCGACTCCAGCCGGATCATCCGGCCGACGCCGCGCCGGTCGAGGCCGATCGCCCGCAGCATGCCGATCTCCCGGCGGCGCTCGAAGACCGACATCGCCATGGTGTTGACCACGCCGAGCACCGCGATGACGACGGCCATGCCGAGCAGGCCGTAGAGGACGCTCAGGAGGTCCGTGATCATGCGACGGTTCTCCTTCTTCACGTCCGCCTCGCCCTTGACCTCGATCAGCGGGTTGCCGCCGGTCGCGTCGCGCAGCGCCTGCTTGAGCTTCGCGTCCGCGCCATCGGCACCCTTGACCAGGACCTTGTCCGGGCCGGTGCCCGGCTGGGCGTGCGGGCCGACGACGGCCTCGGGGGCGACGACCCCGGCCAGTACGGAGTTGGCCTCCATGACGCCGCCGACGGTGAGCGAGCCCTTGGCGCCGTCCGGGTAGGTGACGCTGAGGACGTCGCCGACCTTGTAGCCGGCGGTCTCCGAGCGGCCCGAACTCACCAGCAGCTTGCCCTGCTTGAGGGCGTCCGCCGAACCGTCCTTGACCTTGACCGTGACCAGCTGGTCGAGGGTGTTCGCGTCGACCGCCGTCAGCCACTCGCTGTCGTCCGTGCCGGTCTCCACCGGAACGGTCCGGGTGCCGCTCACCGCGGTGACGCCGGTCGCCTTGGCGATCTGCGGGACGACGTCGGGGGAGAGCATCGAGTAGTTCGCCATGGCGACCGTGTAGTCGGCCTTGGAGTCGCTCGCGGTGGCATCGTCCACGGCCTTGTTCACCGAGGCGCCGACCACCGTCAGCGCGGTGATCAGCATGACGCCGATGGTCAGCGCCGAGGCGGTGGCGGCGGTGCGGCGCGGGTTGCGGACCGCGTTCTCCCTGGCCAGCCGGCCCGGCGTGCCGTACACGGCGCGCAGCAGCGGGGCGAACAGGGTGATCAGCGGCCGGGCCAGCAGCGGGGTGAGGACGAACACGCCGATCATCAGCACGGCCGCGCCGAGGCCGACCAGGCCGACCGTCTTGCCGATGGCACCGAGCGCCAGGGCGGCCGCGCCGATGCCCGTGAGGACCAGGCCGATCACGTTGCGGAGCAGCAGGCTCTTCTGGGTGGCCGGCTGCTCGACCGAGCTCATCGCCGCGATCGGGGCGATCCGCGCGGCGCGGATGGCGGGCAGCAGGGCCGACAGCACGGTCACCAGGACGCCGACGAGGATCGCAGTGACCACCGTGCCCGGTGCGACCACCAGCGGGCCGTCCGGCAGGTTGGCCTCCATCGGGCCGTTGAGCAGCGAGCGCAGCCCGGCCGCGATGCCGACACCGGCGGCCAGACCGGCCACCGAGGCGGTCAGGCCGACCAGGAACGCCTCGATCAGGACGGAGCGGGTGACCTGCCGGCGGCCGGCGCCGATCGCGCGGAGCAGCGCGAGCTCCTTGGTGCGCTGGGCGATCAGCATGGTGAAGGTGTTGGCGATGATGAAGATGCCGACGAACAGCGCGATGCCGGCGAAGACCAGCAGCGCCTTGCTCATGCCCTTGGTGCCGGCTTCGATCATCTTGTCCTGCTCGTCGGCGAGCGCGCGGCCGGTCTTGGCCTCGAATTCGCCGCCCTGCGGCAGGGCCTGCCGGACGGCGGCGAGCAGCGCGTCGTCGTCCGTGCCCGGCTTGGCCTTCACGTCGAGCTCGGCGAAGTGGCCCGGGCTCAGGTAGAGCTGCTGGGCGGTGGCGGTGTCGAAGGCGGCGAGCGAGCCGCCGGAGACGACGCGCGGGTCGTTGGTGTGCAGGGTGCCGGTGAGCTTCAGCTCCATGACCGGGCCGTTGACGGCCACCCGGACGGTGTCGCCGACCTGGTAGCCGCCCTTCTCGGCGGTCTTGGCGTCGAGGGCGATCTCGGTGGCGTTCTTCGGGCCGCGGCCCTCGACCAGCGGGTAGCGCGGGTCGGTGCCGTCGGCGCCGGGCACGAAGTTGGTGCCGGTGGTCGAGAAGCCGTCGCCGACCAGCGCGCCCTTCTTGTCGGCGATGCCGGCGAAGCCGCTGACGATGCCGCGGGCGTCGGCGGTGCCGGGCAGGGCCGCGACGGCCTTGCGGGTCTCCTCGGTGAGCGGCGCGTTCGTGGCGGACTTGCCGCCGTGGTCGTAGCCGCGGCCGACGGCGCCCCGGTCGGAGACGGTGACGGCGATGTCGGTGTAGCTCTTGGCGTTCTGCGACCTGAGGGCGTTGCCGAGGGTGTCGGTGAAGACGAGCGTGCCGGCGACGAAGGCGGTGCCCAGCATGACGGCGAGGACCGTCATCAGCAGGCGGGCCTTGTGGGCCAGCACGTTGCGCAGTGCGGTGCGGTACATGGGGGAGAGTCAGTCCTGGTGGGTTAGGGGGCGTCGGCGCAGCGGTGTTCGTGCGGCCTCAGCTGGTGCGGCCCTTGGCGTCGAAGCGGCGCATGCGGTCCAGGACGGTGTCGGCGGTGGGGTTGTGGAGTTCGTCGACGATGCGGCCGTCGGCGAGGAAGACGACGCGGTCGGCGTAGGAGGCGGCGACGGGGTCGTGGGTGACCATGACGACGGTC
>NZ_JBHWGV010000148.1:0-3336 GCF_042732955.1 Kitasatospora sp. NPDC059747
GCGTCCGCCACCACGTACCGGGGGTCCCCGCCCGCCCCCGCGGCGCGCCTCGGGGGTGGGCGGGGCGGGCCCCGCTCCCCGGGGCCCGGCCCCTGCTGCCGTTCCTGCGGGGGCTGTTCCTCAGCGACGGCCCCGACATGGAACGACGGCTGCGCGCGGCGACCCGGGCCATGTGAGCGGTCCGCTCCGGCTCGAACGGCGGCGGTACGGCGAGGGATTCCGCCGACCGGTGGGACCCCTGCGCGTGGGTGGTCAGCCCGCCGCCCCCGCCGTCGGCCGGACAGCGACCGCGTCGATCTCGAAGAGCATCCCCGGCCGGGCGAGCGAGGCGACCCCGCTGAGCGTCTGCGCGGGCAGCCGGTCGCCCCAGGCCCCGGCCAGGGCCTTGCCGAGGACGGCCAGCTTCTCCGGGTCGTGGTCGACGATGTACGAGCCGAGCCGGACCACGTGCTCGAAGCCGAGGCCGACCCCGGCGAGCGCGGTGCGCAGGTTGGCGAGGGCGAGCTCCGCCTGGGCGGCGAAGTCGCCGGGCACGACCCGACCGCCGGCGTCGGAGGCGTACTGGCCGGCGATGAACACCGGTTCGCCGGGCGCGGAGGCGGCGTGGCTGTAGCCGAACGGCGTCGGGTCGTGCAGGCCGGGCGGGTTAGTGATGGTGCGGGTGTCGGTCACGGGTTTCCTCCCCAGGTGTCGGGCCGGGCTCGGTGCCGGGCGGTCTACGGCTCGGACCGGGCAGCTTCCTCCCGGGCGTCGCGCCAACTCGGCGACTCCAGGAAGTGGTTGTCGAAGAGGTCCTGCTTGGCGAGCAGTTCCTCGACCGTCGCCTCGCCCGCGCGGATCCGCTCCAGCAGGCGGAAGTAGTCGAAGCGCTCCACCCCGGGGGTGATCACGATCAGCAGGTCCGCCCCGGAGTCCGGCGCCGCCGCGAAGGCATGCGGCAGATGGGGCGGCACCACCACGAGGTCGCCGCTCCGGGCGGTGACCACCTCGTTCCCGACCAGCACCTGGGCCGAGCCGTCGACGACGAAGAACAGCTCCGAGGAGCCCCCGTGGTAGTGCGGAGTGGCGCCGTCCCTGCCGCGCCCCAGCGTGACGCGCAGGGTGCTCAGGGCGCCGCCGGTGGCGCTGGAGTCCGCCAGCAACAGCCCCTTGCCGCCGAGCATTCCGACGGTCTCGGCTTCGTCGCCCCGTACCACCACGGCTTCCGGTCCGATCAACGTCATTGGCCTCTCCCCACAGTGAGCGCTCAGATAGTTCCATCGCTGATAGTACTACGTCTAACTATCTCCCATCGAATAACATGCCCCCATGGATCACGTGGACGTCATGCTCGACCAGTGGAGCCGGGAGCGCCCGGACCTCGACCTGGCGGCGGTCGGCACCGTCGGCCGCCTCGGCCGCCTCGCGCTGCTCGCGGGCCGGGTCGTCGAAGAGGTGTTCAAGCAACACGGCCTCCAGCGCGGCGAGTTCGACGTTCTCGCCACCCTGCGCCGCTCCGGCGCACCGTACGAACTGATGCCCTCCGAACTCGCCGCGCTGCTGCTGATGTCGCGGGCCGGCATGACCAGCCGGATCGACCGGCTGGAGTCGGCGGGCCTGGTGGAACGCCACACCGACCCGGCGGACCGGCGCAGCGTCCGCATCGCCCTCACCGCGGCCGGACGCGCCCTCGTGGACGCCGCCTTCACCGACCACGCGGCCAACGAGACCGCGCTGCTCTCCGCCCTCTCGGGCGAGGAACGGGCCACCCTGGACGGGCTCCTGCGCAAACTGCTCGCCGACGTCGAGGGCGCGCAGAGCCCGGCGCCCTGACGGCCCGCCCGACGCCGACACCCCCGAGGTCCAGCCACCCGCGACCGCTCCGGAACGCCGTCGGCTGCCGTACGCGGGGAACGTCACCTCGGCGATCCTCGCCACGCTCATGAGCCTCATCACCCGTTCCCAGCCCGGGCAACACCGCAGCCGGCGGTGGCAGAGGAAGTGGACACGGCCGCAGGACAACACTGGTGAACACCTCGGTGGGACAACCGCGAAACCCGCCGGCCAGCTCGACGTCTCCCACCTGCCCGGCCCGGACACCGGCATCGGGCACGAGGAGCCGGGCGGCCGGAAGTCCGCAGCCGTGAACTCCAGCACCAACTCGCTCACCACTCGCAGTGCAGGGCGTCATGGCGACCGGCCCTCGGACTCACCCGGACGGACCCGCCCGGACCGCAGCCGGCGCCGCGCGGCACGAGGATGAGCGGGGTACAGCGGGGCACCATCCGAGAGGGAGCGCGCGATCATGGCGATGGATCCGAGTATCCGGGCCCTCCTCCAGAAGTTCGGCCTCGACGGCCCGCCGCCGACCGCCGCGCCCACCGTGGAGCAGATGCGGGCCGGGAACCGGCAGCTGTCGCTCGCCGTGGCCCCCAGCCCGCCCCTGGCCGTCGGGTCGGTCGCCGAGGACACCCTCGCCGGCGTGCCCGTCCGGGTCTACCGCCCGGACACCGCCGGCCCGACGCCGACCGTCCTCTTCATCCACGGCGGCGGCTGGATCCTCGGCGACCTGGACACGCACGACGGCGTCTGCCGCCGGCTCTGCCGCGATCTCGACGCGGTGGTCGTCAGCGTCGACTACCGCCTCGCGCCGGAGCACCCGTTCCCGGCCGCGTACGACGACTGCGTGGGCGTGGCCCGCGAGGTCGCCGCGGGCATCGACCGGTTCGGCGGGGGCGTGCTCGCGCTGGCCGGGGACAGCGCCGGCGCCAACCTGGCCGCCGCGGTGGCGTTGGCGCTGCGTGACGACGGCACACCGGTCGCGGCCCAGTTGCTGGCCTACCCGGCGACGGATCTCAGCGGCCGGACCGATTTCCCCTCGATGACCGAGAACGCCACCGGCTATCTCCTGACGGCCGACGAGTGCCGGCACGACATCCAGCTCTACACCGGCGGCGACCCCTCCACCACGGCCGATCCCCGGGTGTCGCCCCTCCTCGCCGCCGATCCCCGGGGCCTCGCGCCGGCGGTCATCGGCGTCGGCGAGCACGACCCGCTGCGCGATCACGCACTGGCCTACGCGGACGCCCTGGCCGCCGCCGGGGTCCCGGTGCGCCGGCATGTCTACCCGGGGCTCATCCACGGCTTCCTCAACTACGACAGCGTCTCGCCCGCCGTGGACACCGCCGTCACCCAGTTGTACGCCGAGTTCGGGGACTTCGTCCGCTCCGCACGACCGGCCTGACGGACGCCCGCACCGGCCGGACACGCACTCCCGGAACGACGAAGGGGCCCCGGCCGCCCCCTTCGCGGGTAGGGCCCCCCACAAACCCCCGCAATCCCCGCCCGCAGTAAAAA
>NZ_JBHWGV010000148.1:3346-20067 GCF_042732955.1 Kitasatospora sp. NPDC059747
GCGCGGTACGGGCCCCTCACTACCGGACGAATGCCCGGCCGGAATTACAGCGGGCGGATGTTCTCCGCCTGCGGGCCCTTCTGGCCCTGCGTGACGTCGAACTCGACCTTCTGGCCCTCGAGCAGCTCGCGGAAGCCGTTGGCGTTGATGTTCGAGTAGTGGGCGAAGACGTCAGCGCCGCCGCCGTCCTGCTCGATGAAGCCGAAGCCCTTTTCCGAGTTGAACCACTTCACGGTACCGGTGGCCATGAGAAATCCCCTTCAAGAGACCGTCCGAAGTCCGCACATTACGGACTTTCGAGTCGCCGCGATGAGAACCCTCCGAAAAGCCGGAAAACGAAAAATGCGCCTGCGACAATCAGCAGGCGCACACAAAGTTCATGGGAACCACTACTGCAACTACTTCGACTGTAGCAGGCCCCGACCCTCCCCGGCGAACACTCCGCGCGAATTTTTCGGCCGCCCCGCCCGGGCCCGCCTTCGCCGCTCCGACCCGGCCGGCAACCGGCATGCCTGGCAGTACAGTTGGAGGCGTCCGCGCCACCGTCCGGCCCGGTCCTGATTTCGGGCCCGGCAGGGGGCGTGTCGGCCACGGCGCACACCGCACCGATTCGGACTCTCCGGGAAGACCCGTCCCACCGATTTTCGGAGCATACTGACCACGATGAGAAAACCACCGGCAGTCCGACGCCCCTTGCCCACCAGCCCCTTCAAAGCCCGGCCCGCCGCACCGCCCAAGCGGTTCGCCATGGGCGACCGCGTCACCCACGACAAGTTCGGCCTCGGCCGCGTCATAGACGTGGAGGACGGGCCCGAGGCCGCGGTCCTGGTCGACTTCGGCTCGCGACAGGAGCGGATCACCCCGCCCTACTCCTCCATGTACGCACTCTGACGGCCGCCGGACCGCTTCGCGCCCGCTTCCGGTCCCGGCCACGCCCGGGACCCCTGGAGCCGGAGCGGCCACCGGCGCCTTGAGCGTGTCGCGGGCGAACCGTCCGCTCTCACGGGTGACGCTGCCAGTGGCAAGCGGGTGAACTCGTCCCCGCCCAGCCGACCGCCGCCGTCCGTGTCCAGCACGCAGAAGACGCGGCGCTTCGATTCCGGCACCGTGCTGCCTTCCGACCTCGTTCGGCGATCTTCCGGCACCGCAACTTCGCGCCGCCGTCCCACGGAATAGTTGAACGATGAACTATGTTGGGCGTGACGAAGGCACCACCGGGCACCCGAAGGCCGCCGCCGGGCGACCAGGCGAAAGGACCACGAGATGAGCACCGCCGCGAACCTCCCCCGCATCGACGTCCGCCGCTCCGACGAGCGCCTCTCGACCAAGATCGACTGGCTGGACTCCAAGCACTCCTTCTCGTTCGGTGGCCGCTTCGACCCCGCCAACACCCACCACGGGGTGCTCCTCGTCAACAACGACGACACCGTCCGGCCGGGCAGCGGCTTCGAGACCCACCCGCACCGCGACATGGAGATCGTCACCTGGGTGATGAAGGGCTCCCTGGTCCACCAGGACTCCACCGGCCACTCCGGCGTGATCTACCCCGGGCTCGCCCAGCGCATGAGCGCCGGCAGCGGCATCCTGCACTCCGAGAAGAACGACTCCTGGCGCCTGGGCGGCACCGACGTCCACACCGACCCCGTCCACTTCATCCAGATGTGGGTGGTCCCCGACGAGAGCGGCATCACGCCGGGCTACGAGCAGCTCGAAATCGACGACGAGCTGCTGTCCGGCGACCTGCTCCCGGTCGCCTCCGGGATGGCCAAGCACGACGGCGCGTCCGCCATCCGCATCAAGAACCGCTACGCCGCCCTGCACGTCGCCCGGCTGCGCCCCGGGCAGGACGTCGAACTGCCCGACGCCCCCTTCCTGCACCTGTTCGTCGCCCGCGGCGACGTCGTCCTCGAAGGCGCCGGCCCGCTCACCGCGGGCGACGCCGTGCGCTTCACCGCGACCGGCGGCCAAAAGGTCACCGCGACCGAACCCGCCGAGATCCTGGTGTGGGAGATGCACGCCACCATCGCCTCCTGAGGCCCCTGAAGCGGCCGCTGCCCGCCCGCCGACCCCTCAACCGCTCACCGGCCGCCCCGGGAAGACCACCTGGAGCCGCTGGACCCGCCGGTCGCGGCGGAACATGAGCCACGCCAGCGTCGGCGGGCAGGGGTCGGCGGCGCCGGCGGGGTTGACGACGTCCATCTCCCAGATCGTGATGTCCCGGCTCGCCACCACGTGCCGCACGTGCTGGCGCACGCCCTTCTCGCGAACCTGCCGCATGACCGGGAACGGGTGCACGCGCTCCCCCGGCCGACCGAAGCGGCCGGTCATCTCGGCCTGGTCCGGCCACAACTCCAGGATCTCCCGGGGCAGATGGCCGCGCGCCGACGCCTCCAGGGTCGCCACCGCCTCGTGCCGACTCTCCTCGGCGAGGGCGGAGGCGTCGTCGTGCGCCCGCGCGGCGGTCGTTTCGAGCGCCTTCGCCATCTTCGCGCGCGCCTGGCTGAGCCGGCTGCGGACCGTGCCGACCGGCACCTCGCACGCGGCAGCGATCTCCTGGTAGGAGGTGATGCCGCTGAAGTGCCGCAGCATCAGCACCAGCCGCAGCTGCTGCGGCAGTTCCTCCACCGCGCCCCAGATCCAGTCCCGCATCGCGTGCTGCTCGATGAACCGCTCGGGCGGTGACTGCTCGTGCCCGCGCAGCCGGACGAGGTCGCGCTCGTCCAGGCCGGGCGTCTCGCGCGTGTCGCGCAGTCGCATGCGGCAGGAGTTGCGGACGACGGCCCTCAGCCACGGCCCGACGGCCGCCGGGTCCCGGACGTCGCCGATGCGGCGCAGGGCCGTCAGCGCGGCGTCCTGCACCACGTCCTCGGCGTCCGGTCCGCAGCCGAGCAGACGCAACGCGACGGCGCGCATCGCCGCCTGGTGGCGGGTCAGGAGCAGCCCGAGGGCCGCCGTGTCGCCGGCCTGGGCGCGGCGCGTGAGCGCCGCGTCGTCGGCAGAGGCGGAAGCGGTGGTGGACGTGGTGGAGGTGGTGGTGAGCGGTGCCATCGTCCGTACGCCTCCGGGAAGACCTTGCGCGCCAGGCCGGTTGAGGCCTTCCGGAGGACGATACGCCGGGCGCCGCGCCCCGGCGGCTACTGCTCCTGCGGGACGGGCACCGCCCGCGCGAGCAGCCGCGCCCGCGCGCGGGCGGGATGAACCCTCGTGAAGACCGCCGGGCCGGCCAGGCCGGCGACGTGGGCGGCGATCCCGACCCAGGCCGGGGCGCGGACCGCGCCGCCGACGGCCAGGCTCAGGCAGATGAACGTGAACCCGGCGCCCCACGCGGCGGTGATGCGGTTGTTGACCGCGATGAACTCCGGCCGATCCCAGTACTCGCGGGGCGTGCGCCGCCGCGCGATGCCGAGCGTGAACGGGCGGCGCAGCGCCAGGGAGCCCCAGGCGGTGACGGCCAGCCAGGCGAACGAGAGGATGCCAGCCGGCTTCGACAGCGCCGCGTGCGGCGCGGCGAGGGCCACCGCGCCTACGGCCGCGAAGTAGACGACGGCGCTGACCTCCAGGACGAGCGCGTCGAGGCCGACCCCGCGCCGCCGGTCCTGGAGCAGGAGCAGCAGTCCCGACGCGAGCCCGCCGAGCGCGCCCCAGCGCCAGTCGAAGGACGAGACGGCCCCGGAGACGATCCAGGGGACGAATCCGCGCAGATAACCCATGGGAAGGAACCTCGCTGAGATGGTGAGGGTGGATGGCTGACACGGACTGGATGCACGGCGGGCGCGGAAGTTCGATCCCCGGCGCGTGATGCCGGTCACACGGGGCCGCCTCGGCGGGCGGGTCTCGCCCGTCCCGGGCAATTTCCGCCGTGTCCGGCGGCCGGTCGCGTACGGGCGGGCCGGGATGTGGCAGGTAGGAGGGCGGCGGGCGGCCCGTCCCCCTCCGATGATCCCCCTTCACCGAATGGAGCCCCCATGCGCAGACGTCGCGGTGTCCTGATCGCCGCCGCCCTCCTCGCCCAGCTCGCCGCCGGGCCGTCCCACGCGGTCGCGGCGGGCTGGGAGCCCACCGAGCAGTGCGGCGTGGTGCGCGGCGGTGACGGGCCGCTGGGCGGGGCCCAGGTGACGCTGTACCAGGCCGGGGACGGCGAGGGCAGCCGGCCGCGGGTGCTGGGCAGGGCGCGGAGTGCGGCGGACGGGCGGTTCACGCTCGACTACCGCCGCCCGGAGGACCCGCGCGCCGTGCTGTACGTGGTCGCCGACTTCGGGCGGGAGCGGCGCGGCACCGCACACTCCGCGGTGGCGCTCGCCGCCGTGCTCAGCGGGGCTGCCGCGCCGCCCGAGCTAGTCGTCAACGAGCGCACCACCGTCGCCACCGCCTACGCGCTCGCGCGCTTCACCGGCCCGGGCGGCGTCACCGGCACCTACCCCGGCCTGCAGAACGCGGCCGCCGTCGCACACAACCTGGCCGACACTGGCACCGGCGAGATCGCCGCGCCGCTCGCCGCCCCGCCGAACGGCTCCCAGACCTCGACCATGGCGGAGTTCAACACCCTGGCCGACCTGCTCGCCTCCTGTGTCACCGGCGACGCCTGCGACCGGCTGCTCGACCTGGCCCGCCGCCCCGGCCACGAGCGGCCGCGCACCACCCTGCAGGCCGCCGTCGACATCGCGCACGACCCCGGGCACAACGCGGCCGCCCTCTTCGACCTCGCGGCGACCACCCCTCGCTACGGGCCCGCGCTCCCCGCCGCCCCCGACGCCTGGACCGTGGCCCTGCGCTACGACGGCAACGGCCACGAGGTCGACGGCCCCGGCAACCTCGCCTTCGACGCCGACGGCAACGCGTGGATCACCAACAACTACGTCTACAAGGCCGACCGGCTCGTCCCGACCTGCGGCGGCCGCACCGTCCTCAAGTTCACCCCCACCGGCCAGGACGCCCCCGGCGCGCCCTACCAGGGCGGCGGCCTGTACGGCGCCGGGTTCGGGGTCACCGTCGACGCGAAGGGCAGCGCCTGGGTCGGCAACTTCGGCTTCCAGGGCCGCGGCTGTCCGATCGACCCGACCCGGCTCGAACGCAGCGTCTCCCAGTTCGCCCCCGACGGCACCCCGCTGTCCCCGCCGGAGGGCTGGCGCGGCGCCGGGATCGCCCAGCCGCAGGGCATGTCCGCCGACCGTGCCGGCACGGTCTGGGTGGCCAACTGCGGCAGCGACAGCGTGGCCCGGATCCCGGACGGCGACGCGACCCGCGCCCGGGAGGTCGCCACGCCCGGCGTCCAGAAGCCGTTCGGCACCTCCGTCGACCCGGCCGGGCGACTCTGGGTCGGCGGGAACGGCAGCGACACCGTCCAGGTCGTCGGCCCGGACGGCACCCCGGGGCCGACGGTCTCCGGCGGCGGCCTGAGCAAGCCGCTGGGCGTCGCCACCGACAGCCGGGGCAACGCGTGGGTGAGCAACAGCGGCATCCTGCCGGTGCCCTGCGGGAACAGCTCCGTGGACGACCTCGCGAACGCGGTGGCGACCGAGGCGGGCCCTCGCCCGGGCATCTCGGTGACGTTCATCGGGTCCGACGGCACCCCGGCGCCCGAACCGTTCACCAACGGCGGCCTGTTCCTGCCCTGGGGCGTCGCCGTCGACGGTGACGACACCGTGTGGGTCGCCAACTTCGGCGGCCACCGCGTCGCCCGGCTGTGCGGCGTCAACCTCGCCGCCTGCCCGCCGGGGTACCGCACCGGCCAGCCCATCTCCCCGGCCGGCACCGGCTACACGAGCGACGGGCTGGAGCGCAACACGGGCGTCCAGATCGACCCCTCCGGCAACGTCTGGCTGGCCAACAACTGGCGGACCGTCCCGATCCAGACCAACCCCGGCGGCCACGAGATGGTCGTCCTGATCGGTGCCGCGGCACCCGTCCCGGCCCCGAAGCTCGGCGGTCCCGCGCAGCCCTGACGCCCGCGGGGCGAATGGAAGGGACCGCGAGCGCGCCACCCGGGTGGGCCGGGTGCCGGAGCAGCCGAAGCCGTCGGGGCGACTACCCGCCGGTACCGGTGCCCGGCCCGGCCCTCCCGGGAACACTGCGCCGGTTCGGCCGCACCACCGCGCAGAAGACCCGGGAGACGCCCATGCCGCCGTCCGCACGCCGCGCCCCCTCAGCCGCAGCACAGCCGGCCAGGCGCGCGGGCCTGCGCCGCCTCGGTGAGTGGTGCGCGCGCCACTCGGTGCTCGTCATCGTGCTGTGGATCATCGCCCTGGCCGGCGTCCAGGCCGCCAACAAGACGGTCGGCGGGACCTACTCGGACGACTTCTCGCTCCCCGGCACGCAGGCGCAGCAGGGCCGGGACCTCCTCACGGCCCACGTGCCGGCCGCCGCGGGCACGAGCTCCCAGGTGGTGCTGCACGACCCCGCCCAGCTGGCCGGGTTCCAGCCGCAGATCGCCCAGACCGTCGCCTCCCTCCAGCAACTGCCCCACGTGCTCTCGGTGCAGAGCCCGCTGCCGCCGCCCGGGCAGCCCGCCCCGCCCGGCGGGCCGCTGGCCGCCGACGGGCTGACGGGGTACATCACCGTCCGTTTCGACACCGCGCCGGCCCTGCTCGGCACCGAGTACCTGACCGGCGTGGACGCGGCCGTCCAGCCGCTGCGGCAGGCCGGGGTCCAGGTGGAGTACGGCGGGCCGCTGGGCGAGCTGGCCCGGCCGGCGCCGGACGACCGGGCGAGCGAGGTGATCGGCTTCGCGGTCGCGATCGTCGTGCTGCTGGTGGGGTTCGGCAGCGCCATCGCGGCCGGGCTGCCGCTGCTGACGGCCCTGTTCGCGGCGGTGGTCGGCCTCGGGGTGCTGGGGCTGGTCGCGGCGCTGTCCACCTTCGCGACCGTCGCCCCGACGCTGGCCACGATGATCGGGATCGGCGTCGGCATCGACTACGCGCTGTTCCTGCTCACCCGTCACCGGCAGAACCTGATGGACGGGGTGGACCCGGTCGCCGCCGCCGGGCAGGCGGTGGCGACCAGCGGCCGGGCGGTGCTGGTCTCCGGCTGCACCGTGATCATCGCGCTGTCCGGGCTCTCGGTGTCGGGCATCTCGTTCATCGCCAAGCTCGGGGCCGCCGCGGCCGTCACCGTCGTGTCGGCGGTGCTCGGCGCGCTCACCCTGCTGCCCGCCCTGATGGGGCTGATCGGCCGCCGGATGGACCGCTTCACCGTCCGCCGCCCGATCGCCGAGGCCGGCGGCGACGGGGGCGGCGATGGCGAGGGCGGGGCCTGGCACCGCTACGCCCGGCGGGTCGAGGCGCGCCCGTGGCAGTACCTGATCGCCGGGGTGGTGGCGCTCGCGGTGCTGTCGATCCCGCTGCTCTCCATCCAGCTCGGGCACATCGGCGACGGCGCCGACTCCCCCGACTTCACCGACCGGCGCGCCTACGACCTCATGTCCCAGGCCTTCGGCCCGGGCTCGAACGGCCCGCTCACCGCCGTCGTCGACCAGAGCGCCGTGCCCGCCGAGACCCGGCCGACCGTCCAGAGCGCCGTGCAGCAGGCCCTCACCGGCCTGCCCGGCGCCGCCAGCACCACCCCGCTGCAGACCAGCCCGGACGGCGCCGTGCTGTTCGCCACCGTCATCCCGGCGGCCGCTCCCCAGGACCGCGCCACCACCGACCTCGTCAACCACCTCTCCGACACCGCCCTGCCGGACGCGGTGGCCGGCACCGGCGCGAAGACCTACGTCACCGGCAACACCGCGGCCCAGGTCGACTTCCTGGACATCGTGTCGAGCCGGCTGATCCTGATCATCGCCGTGGTCGTCGGCCTCGCCTTCCTGATCATCCTCGCCGTCTTCCGCGGCCTGCTCGTCGCCGTCAAGGCCGCAGTGCTCAACCTGCTCTCGATCGCGGCCTCCTACGGGGTCGTGGTCGCGGTCTTCCAGTGGGGCTGGGGCGGGCCCGCGCTCGGCGTCTCGGGCAAGGTCCCGATCGAGAGCTACGTGCCGATGATGATGTTCGCGATCGTCTTCGGCCTGAGCATGGACTACGAGATCTTCCTGCTCTCGCGCGTCCACGAGGCCTGGCTGCGCACGGGCCGCAGCCAGGACGCCGTCGCCCACGCACTGGAGATCACCGCCCGGGTGATCACCTGCGCGGCGCTGATCATGGTGAGCGTCTTCGCGGCGTTCATCGTCAGCGACAACATCGTGATCAAGATGATGGGCCTCGGACTGGCCGTCAGCGTTCTCGTGGACGCCACGATCGTCCGGCTGCTGCTCGTCCCGGCCGTCATGACACTGCTCGGTCCGGCGGCCTGGTGGACCCCGCGCTTCCTGGACCGGATCCTGCCGCACATCGACACCGAGGGCGAGGGCGAAAGGCCTTAAGCCGTAATGGAGTTCACTCCGGAGGCAGCCGCTTCAGCGACGCCATTCCGTGCAGGACCCGGCCCTCGGTGCGCGCCCGTTCCAGGCGCCGGGTGAACACCTCCAGCCGGACCTCGGGATCCAGTTCCATCAGCCCCGGCGGCCACGTGCCGGGCGGCACCAGGACCACGACGGCCCCACCCCGGCCCACGGCCGCCGCCAGCCAGGTGGGCGAGGCCGCGACCACCTCGTCCGGCTGCCACACCTCGCGCCCGCCCACCAGCGCCAGCCGCTCCAGCCGCCCGCCGCCGACCTCCACGGCCCCGCTCGTGGCCGGCGGCTCACCGGCGGCCAGCACGAACCCGCTCTCGACGGCGTTGGCCAGCAGATCCGCGTGCAGCCCGGGCCCGACCTCCACCACGACCTCCGCGAGCGGCGGCCCGTCCTCCACCTCCCGCACCGCCAGCGCCCACACCACCGGCGTCCGCCCCCGCCCGTACCGCGTCTCGTCAGCCACACCCCACCAACGAGCCACCGCCCCGGGCGGCACCCGCCTCACACGATCGGGCGCGGGCGGCCGGGCGCGGTGGACCGTCCGGACGGGCTGCGCGGTGTGAGGGGCGCCCGGTCCGGAAATTCACTAGTCCGGTAGATTCACCCGATCGGGTGAGGTGCCGCTTCCGTGGGGGCTGGGGCGGTGCGTAGTGTCGACGACCCGGTCCGTGATCAACTGTCAGGGCCGGGTGGTATTGCGAGCCCTGGGGAGGGGATCGACGTGGAGGACACGGACTGGGCCAAGCGCGGGATCTGCCGTACGGCGGATCCGGACGAGCTTTTCGTCGACGGCGCGGCGCAGAACCGGGCGAAGGCGGTGTGCTCCGGGTGCCCGGTGCGCACCGAGTGCCTGGCGTACGCACTGGACGAGCGGATCGAGCACGGCGTCTGGGGCGGCATGACGGACCGCGAGCGGCGGGCCCTGCTGCGGCGGCGCCCGACGGTGGACTCGTGGGCCCGGCTGCTGGAGCAGGCGCGGACCGCGTACGAGCAGCAGACCGGGCGTCTGCGGGCCGAGCTGGTCCGCGCGAGCTGACCGGGCCGCGCACGTGGCGCGGCCCGGTCGGTCATGCGGTCGTACGGCCAGGGTGGCCGTACGGCTATGCGGTCGTACGGCTATGCGGTCGTACGGCTATGCGGTCGTGCCGTCTTGCGGTGGTGCGGTGCTGCCCTCAGCGGGTGACCGGTGCGACGGCGATCGGCGGGATCGCGGCGAGGCAGGACGTGTCGCCGGGCTCGCCGGTGCGGATGAAGTGGGTGGAGATCGCCAGCGTGCAGCCGGTCGACTCCAGCTCCGGGACGTGGCCGGCGTTCGGCACCGAGACGAACGTGCTGTGGCGGAACCGGGCCGCCGAGCGGCGGGAGTTGGCCTCCGGGGTGTTGGTGTCGAGGTCGCCGGAGAGCACGAGGACGGGGACGTCGGGCAGGTCGAGGTCGACGTCCTGCGGCTGGGCGGTGTTCTTGCGCGGCCAGGTCAGGCAGTTGTCGCCGCCGTCGCTCTGGCCCTCGGTCCAGCCCTTGGGGCTGAAGGCGCCGAAGTCGGCCGGGTTCGCGGCGGAGAGGGCGCGCTGGTACTGCCGGCGGCGCTGCGCGAGCGGGGCGTCGTGGTCCCACGCGCGGACGTAGTCGTTGCACGTGACGGCGAGGAACGAGGCCTGGTCCTCGGTGCTCGTGTGCTCCATCTCGGCGCGGACCAGCGCGGCCAGCGGGCCGTCGTCGCCGTTGGCCGCAGCGTGCAGGGCTGCGGGCAGGTCGCCGAGCAGGGAGCGCTCGGCGGGATGGGAGCCGATGCCGCGGCTGGCGGGCTCGTAGAGGAGATTGGCGAGCTTGTCCTCGGTGAAGGCGATGGTGCGCGGGGTGCCGCCGAGCGTCGCGGTCACGTCGAGGGGCCGGGTGCGCAGCTTGGCGGCGACGGTGGCGAGGTCGCGGACGGCGGTGTCGGGGTCGCAGGCGCCGCTGCGCTCGCAGATCCGGCGCAGGGTCTCGGAGACGTGCCGGGCGGTCGCGCGGACCAGCGGGTCGAAGTCGACGGGGTAGGCGCCGGACAGGACCATGGACTCGACGCGGTCGGGGTGGCGGTCGGCGAGGACGGGCATCAGGTAGGTGCCGTACGACAGGCCGTACAGGACGAGCTTGGGGGCGCCGAGGCGGGCGCGGGCGGCGTCGATGTCGTCGGCGGTGGCGGCGCTGGTGTAGCCGCGGGCGCGGGGGCCGAGTTCTTCGGCGCAGCGGGCGACGGCGTCCTGCTGCTCGGCGCGCGGGGCGAAGCGGTAGTCGGCCTCGGTGACCTTGCAGGGCAGGCGGCCGGACTTGCCGGTGCCGCGCGGGTCGAGGAGGAGCAGGTCGTAGTCGTCGAGGGCGCCTTCGAGGGCGGCGGCGACGAGACCGGCCCGGTCGATCAGCGTCTCGCCGGGGCCGCCGGGGTTGACGGCGATGGTGCCCTTGGCCGGGCCGGGTCGGGTGTGGCGGACGACGGCGTAGCCGACGTCGATGGTGCCGAGGCGGGGCGCGCCGTCGACGAGGGGGCGGCTCATGGTGTCGCAGTCGACGCGGTGGTCGGGGACGGTGGGGCACCAGGCGGGCTTGCCGGGGGCGGTGGTCGCGGCGTTGGCGGTCGTGCCGAGCGGGACCGCCGTCGCCACGACGGCCAGCGCGGCGGCGGCCAGGGCCAGGCGGCGGCCCCGGGCCGCGGGGGTGTTCGTCGTGCTGGTGCTGGTGCTGGTCGTCATGGCTCTCCGGCCTTCCGTACGTCCTGCGGTCGTTGTGGGGACGACAGTGCACGGCGCCGGTCAGCCGCTCGGCAGAGCGGCGGCAAAGGCGGGTAAGAACTCGCCGCCCGGCCGGATCCTGCGGGCGGTCAGGGCGTCAGCACGATCTTGCCGGTGACGGTGCCGGACTCCGCGAGGCGCAGCGCCTCCGCGGCCCGGGTGAGCGGGAGGCGGGCGGCGATCGGGGCGGAGACCTCGCCGTTGTGCAGGGCGGTGAGCACCTGGGTGAGGTCGGTGCGCAGGCGGGCCCGGAAGCGGTCCTTGGCGAGGGCGCGGCCGGCCCAGATGTTGTAGAAGTGGGCCCGGCGTCCGTTGGGCAGGCTGTTCCAGAGCCAGGTGCGGGCGAGGATCTTCAGGACGGGCCACTGCTTGGAGCCGGTGTCGTCGCGGGTGGATGCGCTGCCGTAGGCGACGAGGGTGCCGCCGGCGGCCAGGAGGTGCCAGGAGTCGATCACGCTGCGGCCGCCGACGTGGTCGAAGACGGCGTCGACGCCGCCCGGCGCGAGTTCCCGGACGCGGGCCGGGACGTCACCGGAGCGGTAGTCGACGGGGATGACGCCGCGTTCCCGCAGGGCGTCGTGGTGCCGGGCGGAGGCCGTGCCGATCACCGTGACGCCCGCCGCCAGGGCGAGCTGGACGAGGACGGAGCCGACCCCGCCGCTCGCGCCGTGCACGAGGATCGTCTGGCCGGCCCGCACCCGCGCCTGACGGTGCAGCATCTGCCAGGCGGTGATGCCGTTGACGACGACAGTCTCCGCCTCGTCGGCGGCGAGCCCCTCGGGGACCTCGACGGCGTCGGCCGCGTCGAGCACGACGTGGCTGGACCAGCCGCCGGTCTTCACCAGAGCAGCCACCCGCCGGCCGGCGAGGCGCGGGTCGACGTCCTCGCCGGTGGTCAGGACGCGGCCCACGAGGTCGTAGCCGGGGACGAACGGGAAGGGCGGCTGGTCGTAGTACCGCCCCCGCCGCATCTGCTGCTCGGCGAACGAGACGCCGCTCGCCTCCACCGCCACCACGACCTGTCCGCGACCGGCCTCGGGCACCCGGCCTTCCCGGATCTCCAGTCCCTCCGGCGCCACGATGCCCGGCAGAACGACCTGGATCATGCGGTCGGTCTCCATGCTGACCGCCCCCTTCCTAGAGCTTGTTGCCTTCGTTAGAAGTTATAACCCCCGACGGAAGTGAGAGTCAAGAAGAAGAGTGAGAGCTTCTAACTCTCCGATCGGACGGGAATGTTGCAGAGAATTCTCTGCAGATGGACCTATGCAGAGAGTTCTCTGCACCCTAGAGTGATCACCATGACCGACCAGCCCCGCCGCCGGATCGACGCCACGAGCCTGCGCGGCCTCGCCCACCCCCTGCGGATGCGCCTCCTCGACGAGCTGCGCACCAACGGGCCCGCCACCTCCGCCCGCCTCGCCGAGCGGCTCGGCGAGAACACCGGCACCGTCAGCTGGCACCTGCGCCACCTCGCCGAACACGGCTTCATCGAGGAGGAGACGGACCGTGGCACCCGGCGCGAGCGCTGGTGGCGGGCCGTGCGCAGCCGCAACGTCCTCAACACCACCGACTTCGACCGCGACCCCGCCACCAAGGGCGCCCTCGACGTCTACCTGGGCGAGATGCTCCGCGAACAGTTCCGGCGCGTGGCGGACGCCATGGCCGCCGAGCTGCCGGAGGAGTGGCGCGGCGTCGGCACCGTCTCCGGCTGGTCGAACCTGCGCCTCACGCCCGCCCAGCTGCGCGCCCTCAACGCCGACCTGATGGCCGTGATCGACCGTCACACCCCCGACCCGGACGCCGAGCCCGACCCCGCGGCCCGTCCGGTGATCCTCCAGATCCAGTCCCTGCCCCGCAAGGAGTCCGACCCGTCATGAGCGACGCCGCCGTCACGACCGAACGCCCCACCACCGGGCTGCTGCGCCGCCACCAGGACTTCCGGCTGTTATGGACCGGCGAGACCGCCAACAAGTTCGGCTCCGCCGTCACCGGCCTGGCGATGCCGCTCATCGCGGTCACCACCCTGCACGCCTCCACGCTGGAGGTCGGCGTCCTGAGCGCGGCCGGCTGGCTGCCCTGGCTGCTGATCGGCCTGCCCGTCGGAGCGTGGGTCGACCGGATGCGCAGCCGCCCGATCATGCTGGTCGCCTCCGCCGTCTCGCTGGTCCTCTTCGCGACCGTCCCGCTGGCCGCCCGCGCCGGGATCCTGACGATGGCCCAGCTCATCGCCGTGGCGCTCGCCACCGGCGTGGCCACGGTGTTCTTCCAGACCGCGTACACCGCCTACCTCCCCAAGCTCCTCTCCCCCGCCGACCAGGCCGAGGGCAACGCCAAGCTGCACGGCAGCGCCTCCGCCGCGAGCATCACCGGCCTCGGCGCGGGCGGGCTGATCGCCCAGCTCACCGGGCCCGTCAACGGCGTGCTCGCCAACAGCGTCACCTTCGTGCTCTCGCTGGTGTGCACCGGACGGATCCGGCACCGCGAACCCGTCAAGGCGGCACGGGAGAGGCGCCCGCTGCGCCAGGAGATCGGCGAGGGGCTGCGTCTGGTGTCCGGGGACGTCTGGTTCCGCACGTTCACGCTGTTCGGAGCCGCCGCGAACCTGACGCTGACGGGCTACCAGTCGATCCAGGTGGTCTTCCTGGTCCGGGACGTGGGACTGCCGGAGGGCGCGGTCGGCGCGCTGGTCGCGGCCGCGTCGACCGGAGGCATCGTGGGCGCCGCGGTGGCCCGCCGGGTCGCCGCCCGGATGGGCACGGCGCGGGCGATGCTCTTCTTCGAGCTGGTGCTGCCGGCCCTCACCCTCCTCGTCCCGCTCACCACGCCCGGCGCCGGCCTGGCGCTGTTCGTCCTCGGCGGGTTCGGAGCCTCGGCCGGTGTCGTCGCCGGAAACATCATCAAGTCGACCTTCCAGCAGCAGTACTGCCCCCCGGAGCTCCTCGGACGGCTCTCCGCGAGCGCCGCGATGCTCAACTACGGCACGATCCCGGTGGGCGCGCTGCTCGGCGGCCTGCTCGGCACCTGGCTCGGCGTGCGGCCCACCATGTGGCTGCTGACCGCCGGCGTGCCGCTGTCGGCGCTGATCCTCTGGTTCTCGCCGGTGCGCAAGCACCGTGACCTGCCGACCGAACGGCCGGTGCAGCCGGCCGGGGCCGGTGCCACGGCCGCCATCCCGGCCTGAAAGGACGTGCAGCATGACGGACGCATCCTTCGCCGATCCCCGGCTGGCCGCGATCTACGACCCGCTCGACCCCGACCGCACCGATCTCGACGCGTACGTCCGGATCGCGGAGGAGTTCGGGGCCCGCCGGGTCCTCGACATCGGCTGCGGGACGGGGGTGTTCCCCCTCCTGCTCTCCGACCGGGGGATCGAGGTCGTCGGCGTCGAGCCCGCCGGGGCGTCCCTCGACGTGGCGCGGGCGAAGCCGGGCGCCGAGCGGGTGCGCTGGATCCACGGCGACGCGACGGCATTGCCGCCCCTGCGGGTCGACCTCGTGACGATGACGGCGAACGTCGCCCAGGCCATCGCCGACCCGGAGGCCTGGCGGCAGACCCTGCGGGGCGCGTACGAGGCGCTGCGGCCCGGCGGGCACCTGGTCTTCGAGACCCGCGACCCGGCCCGCCGCGCCTGGGAGGAGTGGAACCGCGCGTCCTCGTTCGGGACGACCGAGGTCCCGGGCGTCGGCGCCGTCGAGACGTGGGTGGAACTCCTTGGCGTGGACGGGCCGTTGGTGACGTTCCGGTGGACGTACGCGTTCGCCTCGGACGGACAGGTGCTGACCTCGGACTCCACGCTGCGCTTCCACGAGCGGCACGAGGTCGAACGGGACCTGGCCGAGCTCGGCTTCGAGCTGCAGGAGGTCCGTGACGCGCCCGACCGGCCGGGCAGGGAGCTCGTCTTCCTCGCACGGCGGCCGTGATCCCGGGCCGGGGCCGAGTCTGAGACGCGGGTCACAGTCCGTCTCGCAGTCCGCCGTGTCACAACACGGCGGGCTGTCCCGTCTCAGGGTGTAGCCACGCACGATCACCCACGATCACGGAGGAGCACCCCATGGACGCCCGACTCGACTACTTCGCCAACGCGACCGTCGGCAAGAGCTTCAAGCACATCATGGCGGCGGGCAGGAGCATCAAGGAGTCGTCGCTGCCGCCCGCCACCCAGGAGCTCGTCGCCCTGCGGATCAGCCAGATCAACGGCTGCGCGGTCTGCGTCGACATGCACACCAAGGACGCCGCCGCGGCCGGCGAGAGCGCGGTGCGGCTCAACCTGGTGGCGGTGTGGCGCGAGGCCACCGTCTACACCGAGGCCGAGTGCGCCGCCCTGGCCCTCGCCGAGGCGGGCACCCGGGTCGCGGACGCGGCCGGCGGAGTGGCCGACGACGTGTGGGCCCGCGCCGCCGAGCACTACGACGGGGACCAGATCG
Organism: Kitasatospora sp. NPDC059747; assembly: GCF_042732955.1. NCBI lineage: Bacteria > Bacillati > Actinomycetota > Actinomycetes > Kitasatosporales > Streptomycetaceae > Kitasatospora > Kitasatospora sp. NPDC059747. The sequence goes on from NZ_JBHWGV010000148.1 coordinate 18,925, forward strand.
CCGCGCTGGTGCTCCTCGTCTCGTTCATGAACATGGTCAACCGGCTCAACGTCATCACGCAGCAGCCGGCTGGGAGCTACGAGGCCGGACAGTTCCACTGACGGGACGGACGAGGCGACGAACGAGGCAACGGACGAGGGGAGACCGACATGAGCAGGGTCGACGACTTCGAGGAGCTGCGGCCGCTGCTGTTCTCGATCGCCTACCGGATCCTCGGCAGCGTGAGCGAGGCCGAGGACGCCGTGCAGGAGACGTGGCTGCGCTTCGACGCCGCCGCGGCGCAGCCCGTCTCCGCCAAGGCCTACCTGTCGGCCGCCGTCACCCGGATCTCCATCGACGTCCTGCGGTCCGCGCGGGTGCGGCGCGAGGCGTACGTCGGGCCGTGGTTCCCCGAGCCTCTGCTCAGCGATCCGTACCAGGACCCGGCGCGGGCGGCCGAGTTGGCGGACTCCGTGTCGATGGCGGCGCTGCTGCTCCTGGAGCGCCTCAGTCCGCTGGAGCGGGCGGTGTTCGTGCTGCGGGAGGTGTTCGCCTTCGGGTTCGACGACATCGCGGCGGCGGTGGGGCGCTCGGAGGCGGCCTGCCGGCAGCTGGTGGTGCGGGCACGGCGGCACATGGCGGAGGGGCGCCCCCGGTTCGCGGCGGACCGCCAGGAGCGGCAGGAGCTCGCGACGCGGTTCTTCGACGCGCTGACGGACGGCGACGTGGGCGCGCTGAGCGCCCTGCTCGCCGCCGACGTCCAACTGGTCGGGGACGGCGGCGGCAAGGCGCCGCAGCTGGCCAACGCCGTCGTCGGGGCGGACAACGTGGCCCGGGTGCTGGCCGCGTTCTTCCCGCTTCTGCGGCGGATCGACGCGACGTGCGCGCCGCAGGAGGTCAACGGGCAGCCCGGCGCGGTCGTCCGCGACCGGGACGGCCGGGTGCTCCACGCGATGACGCTCGACGTGCTCGACGGGCAGGTCCAGGCCGTCCGGGTCGTGATCAACCCCGACAAGCTCGGCCACCTCGGACCGGTGGCCGACGCCTGGGCCGTCACCCGGGAGCTGCAGGCCGTCCGTCGGCAGCGGGACTGACCGGGGCGGGGGGGGGGGGGGGGGGCCCCGCGGGGGGGGGGCCCCCCGCCCGCGCGGGGCCCCGCCCCCG
>NZ_JBHWGV010000149.1:0-2544 GCF_042732955.1 Kitasatospora sp. NPDC059747
CCAACCCCCCCCCCAAACACCCAACCTTTACACCCCCACCAGGCACCACCAGATTTTTTTTGGTCTCGTGGGCTCGGATTTGTTTATAAGAGACAGCGTCCACCCCGCCCGAGTGTGCGGCGGTCCGGCGCCGGCGGGCCGCGCGGCCCTGGCGCCGGATGGCCTCGTAGGGCGCCTCGCCCGGCGTCCGGTCCGCGACCGTGGCGACGAGCTGCTCGCGGAGCGCCGCCTCGAAATCCGGTTGGGTCATCGTCGTCCTCCAGTCGTGGTGGTGATGCGAGCGTCGAGTCCGGACGGCGTCCGGCCCGGTGCGGAACGGCTGCGCGGAGCCCCCGGGCCCGGGTCGGCGGGTACGACGGCCAGCCCCGGGTGAGCCCGCAGTTTGGCCAGTCCCTTGGCGGCCTGGCTCTTGACCGTGCCGAGCGAGCAGCCCATCGCCTGGGCGACCTCCGCCTCGGTCCGGTCGTCCCAGTAGCGCAGCACCACGACGGCCCGCTGCCGCGTCGGCAGCGTGGCCAGGGCGTCCAGCAGCGTCCGCCGCTGGTCGACCTGGCCCGCGGTGTCGCCCGGCGCGGCGACCTCCGGCAGCGCCTCGGTGAGCCGCTCGGCGACCCGCCGCTTGCGGAACCGGTCGCTGTTGCAGGACACCAGCATCCGGCGCACGTAGGCGTCCGGGCTGTCGGCCCGGCTGACCCGCCGCCAGGACCGGTAGGCCTTGGCCAGCGCGGTCTGCGTCAGGTCCTCGGCGTGGTGCCAGTCGCCGGTGAGCAGGTAGGCGGTTCGGACCAGGTGTGCCCACCTGGTCCGGGTGAAGGCCTGGAAGTCGGCCTCTTCTTCTGTGTGCATCAGCACCCCCTCAGCCCTCCAGACCGCACTCCCGACGCGCCGGGTTGCCCGGCCCCGCCACATTTCGCGGTCGTCCACGTTTCCGGGCGTTCGAGGGCCGGGCGTTCGAGGGCCGGGTGTTCGAGGGCCGGGTGTTCGAGGGCCAGGCGCCCGCGCGGAACGGGCGCGCCCTCAACGACCGGGGAAGCGGCCCAGGGGCGCGGGTCAGGCCGGGGTGTCGCAGCGCGTGTACGTGCGGATGCGGTAGCGCAGGCCGGACACCGAGACCCGCGGGCCGTGGTCCTCGGCGACGGTCCAGGCGGGGCCGACGGCCGGGGCGTGGGTGTCGCCGTCGACCGACAGATCGATCTCGGTCACGGACAGGGTGTCGGCGCGGTCGATGGCCGCGCGGTAGAGCTGCCCACCGCCGATCACCCAGGTCTCGGCGACGGTGTCGGCCCGGGGTGTCGCGGCCGCGAGGTGGAGGGCCTCGTCGAGGGAGCCGGCGCGGTCCGCGCCGTCCGCGGCCCACTGCGGGTTGCGGGTGACCACGATGTTGCGGCGGCCCGGAAGCGGGCGGAAGCGTGCCGGGAGCGACTCCCAGGTGCGGCGGCCCATCACCACGGGGTGTCCGAGGGTGGTCGCCTTGAAGTGCCCCAGGTCCTCGGGCAGGTGCCACGGCATCGTGCCGTCCGCGCCGATCACGCCGTCCGGGGTCTGGGCCCAGATCAGTCCGATCCTCAGGCCGCTGCTCGTACCGCTGCTCGTGTCGCTGCTCGTGTCGCCGCTCATACCGCGACCGGTGCCTTGATGGCCGGGTGGTGCCGGTAGCCGACCACCTCCACGTCCGAGTAGGCGTAGTCGAAGAGCGAGTCGGCCTGCCGCAGGCGCAGCTCGGGGAAGTCGAACGGTGCGCGCGCGAGCTGTTCCGTCACCTGCTCCACGTGGTTGTCGTAGATGTGGCAGTCACCGCCGGTCCAGATGAAGTCGCCCGGCGCGAGGCCGACCTGCTGCGCGACCATGTGGGTCAGCAGGGCGTAGCTGGCGATGTTGAACGGGACGCCGAGGAAGAGGTCGGCGCTGCGCTGGTAGAGCTGGCAGGAGAGCCTGCCGTCGGCGACGTGGAACTGGAACAGGGCGTGGCACGGGGCGAGCGCCATCGCGTCCAGTTCGGCGACGTTCCAGGCGGAGACGATCATCCGGCGGGAGTCGGGATCGGTGCGCAGGGTGTCGAGGACCTGGCCGATCTGGTCGATGTGCCGGCCGTCGGGGCCGGGCCAGCTGCGCCACTGGACGCCGTAGACGGGGCCGAGGTCGCCGTCGGGGCCGGCCCATTCGTCCCAGATGGTGACGCCGTTCTCGCGGAGCCAGCCGACGTTGGAGTCGCCGCGCAGGAACCACAGGAGCTCGTACACCACGGACTTCAGGTGCACCTTCTTGGTGGTGATCAGCGGGAACCCCTGCGAGAGGTCGTAGCGCAGTTGGTGTCCGAAGACGCTCCGGGTGCCGGTGCCCGTCCGGTCGGCCTTGGCCGTCCCGGTGGTGAGCACGTGCTTCAACAGGTCTTCGTACTGGGTGTCCGCCACGAGCGGTAAGTGTACGTGTCCGTGCTGGTCGGGGGGCCCCACCCCCCAGACCGGGAGGTCGCCCCCCCCCCGCCGCCCCCCCTCAAACAGCCCGGCTAGCGGGCGGGGCCGGCCCCCCAGGTGCGGGTAGGTG
>NZ_JBHWGV010000149.1:2554-4422 GCF_042732955.1 Kitasatospora sp. NPDC059747
GGGCGCGCGGGTGTGGTCTCTTTTTATATCTTTGTCTCTTGTTGGGGGGGCCCCCCCCGGGGTCTTTGTGTTCGGGGGGGGGGGGGGGGGGGGGCCCCCCCGGGGGGGGGGGGCCCCCCCCCCCCCCGCGGCTGCGCGCGATCACGATCCTGGGCATCGGGGCGGCCCAGGCCACCCTGGTCCGGGTAGGGCGACCGGTGACGATGGTGCGGTTGCCCGAACCCGTTGCGAGAAAAGGGATTTCGTGGCTCCTCCGGGCCCTCTGTACGGTCCGGTCCATGGACTGGAACTTCGAATCGGCCGGGAACCTCGCGGTCGCCCTGCGCTCCGGCGACGTGACCTCGGTGGAACTGACGGACGCGGCGATCGCCCGCATCGAGCGGGAGGACGGCGCGGTCAACGCGATCTGCGTACCGGACTTCGACCGGGCGCGCGCCGCCGCCCGCAGCGCCGACGAGGCGCTCGCCCGGGGCGAGGACCGGCCGCTGCTCGGCATCCCGGTGACGGTCAAGGAGTCCTACGACGTCGCCGGGCTCCCCACGACCTGGGGCCTCCCGCAGCACCGCGACCACCTGCCGGCCGAGGACGCGGTGCAGGTCGCGCGGCTCCGGGCGGCGGGCGCGGTCGTGCTCGGCAAGACCAACGTGCCCGTCGGGCTGCAGGACATCCAGAGCTTCAACGGCATCTACGGCACCACCGGCAACCCCTGGGACCACACCCGTACGTCGGGCGGCTCCTCCGGCGGGTCGGCGGCGGCCCTGGCCTCCGGGTTCGGCGCGCTGTCCATCGGCTCCGACATCGCCGGCTCGCTGCGCACCCCCGCGCACTTCTGCGGCATCTACGCCCACAAGCCGACGCTCGGGCTGGCCGCGGCCCGCGGCATGGCCCTGCCGTCCGCGCCGGTCCTGCCGGCCGAGCTGGACCTCGCCGTCGTCGGCCCGATGGCGCGCACGGCCCGCGACCTGACGCTCCTGCTCGACGTGATGGCCGGGCCGGATCCGCTGACCTTCGGTGTGGCGTACGGCCTGGCGCTGCCGCCCGCGCGCCACGAGCGGCTCGCCGACTTCCGGGTCCTGGTCCTCGACGAGCACCCGTACATCCCGACCGGCGCCGCCGTGCGGGCGGGAATCGACCGGGTGGCCGCCGCGCTCCTCGAAGGCGGCGCCCGCGTCGACCGGCACAGCCCGCTGCTGCCCGATCCGGCGGAGGCCGCCAGGCTCTACACCCAGCTCCTGATCTCGGGCGCCACCGCACACTTCCCCGTCGAGGCGTACGAGGAACTGCAGTCCCTCGCCGCCGCGTTGAGCCCCGACGACCAGAGCCTCGACGCGGTGCGGCTGCGCGCCATGGTGTTCACCCACCGCGACTGGATCGTGGCGAACAACCACCGCGAGCTCCACCGCCACGCCTGGCGTCAGTTCTTCGCCGAGTACGACGCCGTGGTGTGCCCGATCACCCCGACCCCGGCGTTCCCGCACGACCACACCCCCGACCTGAGGGCGCGCAGCCTCGACATCGACGGCGTCGCACACCCGTACCTGGACCAGCTGGTCTGGGCCGGCATGGCCACGATGCCCGGTCTGCCCGCCACCGCCATACCCGCGGGGCGGTCCCCCGAGGGCCTCCCGGTGGGCGTGCAGATCATCGGCCCGATGTTCGAGGACCGGACCCCGCTGAAGCTGGCCGAGCTCCTGGAAGAGAGGATCGGCGGCTTCACCGCACCGAGGTAGCGCACGCTCCGGCGGCCACGCGCGCGGCCCGGGGGGGGGGGGGGGGGCGCGGGGGGGTGGGGGGGGGGGGGGCGCCGCCGCCGCGCGGTGGGGCTGTGGGTGTGTGTATGTGTGGGCCGCACGCGCTCGCGGTGACTC
>NZ_JBHWGV010000149.1:4432-11568 GCF_042732955.1 Kitasatospora sp. NPDC059747
CTTCAACGGTTTTCGGGGGGTTTACACCCCCCGTTGTGCGGCCCGGCGCGGGGCCCCCCGCGGGCGCCCGGGCGCGGCCATAACATGTGTTTTCCCGCCCCGCGCCTCATGCGCCATCCGATGTGGTTACGGCTTGAACAGGTACAGGAGGCACCCACGCATCGCGGGTCCATCACCGGGCATGCGCCATCGGAGTGGTTGTCGTGGTGTCCTGTGCGGTTTGCAGTGAGTGGCGCGGCCATGGTGAAGCATGACTCGTAAGAGAACCGCACTGCTGTGCGCCGCCGCCTTGCTGGTGTCCTCCGTACCTCTCATCGCGGGCGCGGCCGGACCCGCCGACGCCGCGGACGCCGCCAGGCACCGGGGGTCCGAGTGCGTGGCCTCCCCGGAACCGGTCGACGGCCAAGGCCGCGCCATCCGCGACGTCGTCGAGAATGCGCGGCGGGATCTGAACCTGCGGGCGGTCATCGCCCGGGTGACCCAGCACGGGCGCGACCTGTGGACCGGCGCGGTCGGTCCGTCGATGACCGAGGTACCGGCCCGCCCGGACATGCGCTTCCGCGCGGGCTCGGTCGGCATCGCGTTCATGGGCACGATCCTGTTGCAGCTCGTCGACGAGAAGCAGGTCAGCCTCGACGACCCCATCTCACGCTGGCTTCCCGAGATCCCCCACGCGGACGAGATCACCCTGCGCGAGCTCGGCGACACCACCAGCGGCTTCCGGGACTACGTGACCGACCAGGGCTTCCTCACGGACCTGGAGGCCCATCCGTTCAAGCAGTGGACGCCCCAGGACGTCTTCCACTACGCGGACCTCGACGTCCAGCTCTACAAGCCGGGAACCAACTTCAGCTACTCGCACGCCAACTTCCAGCTGCTCGGCCTCGCGCTGGAGCGGATCACCCACACCCGGCTGGACCACCTCCTGGAGCAGCGCATCTACCGCCCCTTGGGCCTGCACGCGACATCGAACAGCTACACCCCCGACCTCCCCACCCCCGTGCTGCACGCCTTCACGCACGAACGCGGCACGTACGAGGAGTCGACGTTCTGGAACCCCTCCTGGACCACGGCGCCGGGCGCGGTCATCAACATGAACATCTGTGACCTCGCCCGGGCGGGCGTAGGGATCGGTTCGGGGCAGACGCTCTCGCGCGACGGCTACCAGACCCTGCTCGACCCGGGCACCGTCGGGCTGGGCCAGGCGACGCCGACCTGCCCGAAGGACGTCTGCATGCCGCAGACCCAGGACATCCACTTCGGGATGTCCGCCCTCATCGTGCACGGCTGGATCGTGCAGAACCCCTCCCTGTCCGGCTACGCCGCGATCATGGCGTACCTGCCGTCCGAGGACCTGTCGATCGCGGTCTCCGCCACGTACTCGCCGACCACCGACCAGCAGGTGCAGAACCTGACCACCACCATCGCGGAGGAGCTCTCCCGCCTGCTGGTGCCGGACCAGCCCCTGGGCTGAGCCCGGTCGCCGACGGGAACGTGCAGGGAACGAGCACGAGTCCGGCGGACCGGCCGCCGGGCCATCTTCCGGGGCCTGGAAACCTGGACCCGCACAAGGTGGCCTGGCGGCCGCGCACGGCTACGGCCTGCGACCGGTGGGTGGCCCGGGCCCGAGGCCCGGGCGATCAACCGCGCGTCACCGGCCAGGGCACCGCGAACGGCACGCCCGTCGAACTGTGGGACTGCAACGGCGGGGACAACCAAGCGGTGGACCCTGCCGTAGTCCGCAGGTGTGGTTGGCTCTGATTCCCTGTTCTAGTGACTGACCGTCACTGCGGGCGACCGTGCCCCGTCCTCGCGCACGCCGACCGATTCGGCGGCCTTGCGACGGCGGTAGTAGTGCACGGTCAGGATGCCGAGCAGCGGACCCCAAGCGGCCAGCGGCCAGTACGACGCGTAGAAGACGAAGACCTGCCAGCCATGCGTGCCCAGACCGAGGTCGCCCCCGCCGTCGACCCTGCGACCGAGACTGATCATGATCATCGAATACGGCCAGAGCAGGGTGTTGAACGTCGCGCCGACGCCGGCCGGGATGACCGCGGCGAGGATCGGCACCCGGCGGCCGCGCAACCACGGGATCCACCGGGGCCACACCTCGCCCCACGTGCACACGAGACCGACCGCCAGGAACGCGAGGGTCTCACTGACCGCGCTCAGCCCGATGACGTACCACCACTCGCCGCCGAACCAGTCCGGCGGCGGGCGGCCGTCGGTCGGGGCATCCATCAGCGGGACCCGGAGGTCAACGCTCAGAATCCGCCAGAGTCCGGAGGGCAGCACGGTCAGCGAGATCGCGTAGGCGACCCGCACCGCCCAACGGGGCACTCCCGTCGCTGTCCGGCCGTGCAGCCGTGCCAGAAATGAGCCGGCGGTCATGGGGGTCCTCCTGGTCCGGACGCCCGGTCGGCGTGGACGGTCTCTTCGTCCGCCCGATCTCGTGGGCGCGCCTTGCGAATCGATGATCGCGGAGAGCGCCGGAGCGACACATCCTCCCTGGGAGCAGAGCGGCTCACCCGCGCGGGGGAGGCCGGTCCACACCTTGTGGCGGCCGGGCGCCCTGCCGTCGGCGCCGTCGGGTGACGTGATCTTCCGGTGAACTGCTTGACGATCGCGTAGCCGATGGCCTGGATCGGGTCCATGTCGGCGAGGCGCTGGTGCAGGTCGGGGATGGCGTCGAAGGTGCCGAGGCCGGCGAAGGTGGTGGCGTCCAGGAACGACACGGTGCCGGACTGGCTGTTGCCGACCAGGACGACGTCCCGCAGGCCGTCCGGCCCTGGCCGCCGGCGGCGTGTGCCGCTGCGGGGCAGGCCAGCGCCGGCAACACCATCGCGGCGCCCGCCGCGCGTGCTCTCAACCGCCGTGCAGTCATGGCTCGTTCCCCTTCGTCACGGTCCGGAGTGCGACAAGTGTGATCCGACCCGGACGGTCGGGCGATGGCCGCGACCGCCAACGTTGCGCCGCCGCACTGGCTTTCGGAGACAACCGGCCCGCCGAAACGTCAGGCGGCAGGGCCCGCGGGCGGTGTGCCGGTGACCGCCGCGCGGTACAGGGCGAGGGTGGCGCTGCCGAAGTAGGCGCTGTAGGACACCTGGGGTGTGTTGCCACCGGTGTGGTAGCCGCCGATGACCCCGACCACCGCCCAGCCGCCCGGCCACGGCACCAGCATGGGCCCGCCGCTGGTCCCGCCCGTGAAGCCGTCGCACGCGATGCGCGGGAAGGTCCCGGGGTCCGCCGGGTCGTCACTGGCCCATTCGGTGGTCCAGCTCCAGCACCCCAGCGGCTTCTCCGCGCCGGCCGGATACCCGATCATCCGTACCGGTGCGTGGAAGTACCCCGTGTCGGTCAGCAGTTGGACGCCGCCCGTGACCTCCTCCAGGCGCTCGCCGTCCTGGTTCGGTGCGGTGACCGCGAAGCCGAAGTCGTACGCGGCGCCCGCGTGGACACCGAGGTCGTAGTACTCCCGCGCGACGTACACGCCGTCCTCCGCGACCGGGAAGATGCCGAACGGCTTCAGCCCGTCGTGGTACTGCGGCACGAACCCCAGTCGGCGCGCCGGTGAGGTGCCGGAGTACCCCTTGAGGCAGTGTCCGGCCCCGAGTACGAGATCGCGGCCGGGGCTGCGGACCACCGAGCCGCTGCACGTGCGGCCGGTGCCGTTGGCGTCGGTCCAGAAGAACGCCCCGGCCTGCGGGATCCCGTCGAAGCTCCGGCTCGGCGGAATGTACTCCCCAGGCTGCGGCCCGTCCGCCGAAGGCTGTGTCTCCCCTTCGGCGTCGGCGGGCAGCGCGGCAGCCATCCGGGCGGCGGTCCAGTACGCCCCGAGCTCGGCCGCCGCCGGATGGCCTGCGGGCAGCGCTCCGGCGAACGCGGCCGGAGCGGCGAGCCCGACGCCCAGTGCCAGAGCGGCCGCGAACGCGGTGGCACGCCGGACGATCAATACCTGACGCATCGTCAATCTCCATCCAGCGAGGCGGATTGGCATGCCCATCATCGAGGATGAGGAGGAAATCACGAAGAGGAATCACCAACGGGGCACCATGCCGTGCGACGCCTTGCCCGGTCGCCCGTTTGCATCCGTCCCTACCGTCCGCGAACCCGTCTCGCACGTGTTCCGGGCGGGCCGGGCCGAGTGCCTCTGGGTGTCAAGGCAGTCGGGTGCCGGGTGGACCCGAGCGTGGCCGGCGGCGCGGGATCAGCGCCGGGACGCGGCTGCGGTAGGCCGCGTGGTCCGTGCCGAACTGTTCGGCCATCATGCCGTCTTCGGCACGGACCCTCAGCAGCAGCCAGGGGACGGCGGCGAGGAAGTAGGCGATCCAGACGCCGAAGCCGATGGCCAGGTTGCCTCCGGCGAGCAGGCCGAGCAGGCCGGTGTAGATGGGGTGGCGGACCATGCGGTAGGGGCCGTCGGTGCGCAGCTCGTGGTGCTCCTGGACGGCGGGAACACTGGCCCACATCGTGCCCAGGACCCAACGGGCCCACAGGAGGAGGGCGGTGGAGGCGACGGCCAGCAGGGAGCCCACGACGGCGAGTTCCGGTTGCCAGTACCGGAGGTGGTGCCAGAAGCCCTGCGTCCGGTCGAGCAGGGCGAACAGCGCGTAGACGGCGGCGGCCAGGAGGACACGGCGGAGCATCGAGCGGCGCAGTCCGTGCAGCCAGCCGCGGATGCCGGAACCGCCCGCCACGGCGAAGTAGAGGACGCCCGCGATCCAGGCGGCGAAGAAGACCGCGACGCACGTGTCGGTGAGCCAGGTGGTTACCGAGCGTAGGGAATCCATGGGGCAAGGTTGCTCCGGCGGCGCAGTCACCCGCCACCACCCGCAGGTGGACGAACGGGGCCGCCATTCGTCCACCCACAGGTGGAGGCGTCGGGGAGGGGGGCTCGCCGACCCCTCCCCGCCCTGCGAAACAGCAGGTCAGCGCACGCGTCCGCGGGGCTTCAGGGGGATCCCGGGGAGCTCGGGGGCGGGCAGGCGGTCGCCCGGGTAGCCCTGGACGGCGCCGAAGCGGTCGGAGTCCGCGGAGCTCATCCACTCCTCGCGGGCTCGGGTAATGTCTTCGTGAGACCGCCCGATGAAGTTCCACCACATGACGATCTCCTCCTCGAACGGCGTGCCGCCGATCAGGACCGTCCGGGCCGGCTCGTCGCCGGTGTTGGCGAGGGTGATGGTGGTGGCGCCGGGGGCCAGGTAGCCGAGTTCGGCCGGGCGCACCGGCGTGCCCGCGAGCGTGACGTCGCCGCGGTCGACGAGCAGGGCGTGCTCGAAGGCGGGGTCGACGGCGAGGGTGAGGGTCGCGTGCGGGTGGATCGTGAGCTCGGCGCCGAGCAGCGGGGTGAAGGTGGGGACGGGGGAGGTGTCGCCGGCGAGGGTGCCGAGGAACACGCGGACCTCGCCGCCGTCCAGGGTGACGGGCCGCGGTGCGTGGTGGTGGAAGTCCCGTGTGGTGTGGCGGTGTTGCTCCGGGAGCGCCACCCATAGCTGGACGCCGTGCAGGACGGTGGTCGCGGGGGTCGAGACCTCGGAGTGGCTGATGCCGTGCCCGCCCGTCATCAGGTTGAGCTCGCCGGGGCGCACGTAGGCGTGGACGCCGAGGCTGTCCCGGTGCTCGATCTCGCCGCTGAACAGCCAGCTGACCGTCTGGAGGCCGGTGTGGGGGTGCGGGGCGACGTCCATCCCGCCGGTGTCGGAGACGTCGTCGGGGCCGTAGTGGTCGACGAAGCACCAGGCACCGATGAGCGTGCGGGCGCGCTGGGGCAGGGTCCGGCGCACCGTCATCGCCCGCGGCCCGCCCAGCGGCACGTCCCGGGCGGGCAGGATCTCCACCCGGGGGCGGGTCTCCCCGGTTCCGGCGTGCGGCTCGGCAGGATTGGTGCCGGTGGTGGTCACGGTGTGCTCGCTTCCTAAGAAGTTCTACTTTCAACTATCTTCGACTATCATGCCATGGCGCAGTGCCGCCCGACAGTGAAGACGTCCAGGGAGTTCCCGTGAGCGATGTGACTACGACCGTGACCGCCGCCCCCGCACGCCGCCGGGTGTTCGTCGACAAGGAGAGCCCAGCGGCCTTCCGTGCCATGCGCGCCACGGCCGACGCGGCGGGCGAGGCCGCCGCGGGTGCCGGGCTGGACCGGCGGCTGGTGGAACTGGTCAACCTGCGCGTGTCCCAGATCAACGGCTGCGCCTACTGCCTCAACGTGCACACCGCGGCGGCCCTGCAGGTCGGCGAGACCACGCAGCGCCTGGGCACCCTCCCGGCCTGGCGCGACACCCAGCTCTTCACCCCGCAGGAGCGCGCCGCACTCGCCCTCGCCGAGGCGACCACCACCCCGGCGGACTCGGTACTCCAGGAGGAGGCCTACACCGCCGCGCGCGAGGCGCTGACGGACGAGCAGATCTCCGCGGTGATCTGGGTGGCCATCGCCATCAACGCCTTCAACCGGGTGTCGATCCTGAGCAAGCACCCGGTGCGCCCGGTGGCGGTGCGCTGACGGTGCGGCGGGGGCCCGGCGCGGCTCCCGCAACCCGCGCGGACCTCGGGCGATCCGTGTGCGTGGCAAACCCCAGGCCGGCCCGGCGGGTTGGCGGGTGACCGCCAGTGGCGGCATGACGCCTGGTCAAGACCAGGTCATGGCGGTCAAAGCCTCGGTCATGGCATGGGCACCCACCTTGTCCACAGGTCCGGGCTTCGCTACCTTTCAGGCGCCGGAGCCATGACGGCTCCCGCATCTCACCCCCTGGCATGTCCTGGACATCATCAGCTCGGAACGGCCTCCGTCGCCCCGTCGGGCCGACGCCCCACGGCCGTACCGAACTCCCGGGCAGCCGTTTGCACGTGCGCGTTTCCCCCTCATCCCGGGCCTGCACGCGACCCCGCCGCCTCACATCGGCGTGTCCGCACGCCCGGGGCCGACCCCCATCCGGGAGGGCTCCGTTGCACAAGCTCATCCACACCGCCCTGCGGCACGGCGGACTCCGCGCCACCACCGCGACGCTCGCCGTCGGTGCCGTGGTGGCCGCGGGCCGCGCCGTGGCGGGGGCCGCCCGCCCCCGCGGCGCCCCCACCCGCCCCCCCCGCGCGCCCCACCCGCGCCCACCCGCCCCCCCGCCCCCCACAACACGAGACAC
>NZ_JBHWGV010000149.1:11578-19270 GCF_042732955.1 Kitasatospora sp. NPDC059747
CGGCGGCCGGGCGTACACCGCCCCACCACCGCGAGGCTCGCGGTCGGTCCGGTGGTGGCCGGGGCCCTCGCCGTGGGGGCGCCCCCCCCCCCCGCGGCCGCCACCTCCGGCGCGAACGTCAGGCACTCCTGCGCCCAGCCGGCCCAGCGTCACCAGAAGTCCTGCGACGCCCTGGTGCGCACCGACGTGGTGCAGCCGCACGCGTTCTCCCTCAGCGCGGTCTCGCCCGACGTGAACCCGTCCGGCCTCGGGCCGACCGACCTGCAGAGCGCCTACGGCCTGTCGAACAACGGCGGCGCCGGGCAGACCGTCGCCATCGTCGACGCCAACGACGACCCCAACGCCGAGTCCGACCTGGCGACCTACCGCGCGCAGTACGGGCTGCCTGCGTGCACCACCGCCAACGGCTGCTTCAAGAAGATCGACCAGAACGGCGGCACCAACTACCCGGCCGGCGACACCGGTTGGGCGGGCGAGATCTCCCTCGACGTCGACATGGTCTCCGCCGCCGCCCCGAACGCCCACATCCTGCTGGTCGAGGCGAGCTCGGCGAACATGGCCGACCTCGGCGCCGCCGTCAACCAGGCCGTCGCCCAGGGCGCGAAGTTCGTGTCCAACAGCTACGGCGGCCCCGAGGACTCCACCGACACCTCCTCGGACAGCCAGTACTTCAACCACCCCGGCGTCGCCATCACCGTGTCCTCGGGCGACTCCGGCTACGGCACCGAGTACCCGGCGGCCTCCCAGTACGTCACCGCCGTCGGTGGCACCTCGCTGACCCGCGACTCCAGCGCGCGCGGCTGGCACGAGACCGTCTGGGGCTCCAGCTCGGGCGGCAACGGCGCCGGCTCCGGCTGCTCGGCCTACGACCCCAAGCCGAGCTGGCAGAGCGACAGCGGCTGCTCCAACCGGACCGTCGCCGACGTGTCCGCGGTCGCCGACCCGGCCACCGGCGTCGCCGTCTACCAGACCTACGGCGGCAGCGGCTGGGCCGTCTACGGCGGCACCAGCGCCTCGTCGCCGATCATCGCCGCCGTCTACGCCGACGCCGGCACCCCGGGCGCGAGCGACTACCCGTCCCAGTACCCGTACCAGCACACGAGTGCGCTCAACGACGTGACCAGCGGCGCCAACGGCACCTGCTCCCCGTCCTACCTGTGCACCGCGGGCCCCGGCTACGACGGCCCGACCGGCCTCGGCACGCCGAACGGCCCGACCGCCTTCCGGGCCGGCACCAGCACGGGCAACACCGTGACGGTCACCAACCCGGGCAACCAGAGCACCACCACGGGCAGTGCAGCCTCCCTGCAGATCCGCGCGACGGACTCCGCCTCCGGCCAGAGCCTGACGTACAGCGCGAGCGGCCTGCCGACCGGGCTGTCCATCGACGCCTCCAGCGGCCTGATCAGCGGCACGGCGTCGACGGCGGGCACGTACAACGTGACGGTGACGGCGAAGGACGCCACCAACGCCTCCGGTTCGACGAGCTTCACCTGGGCCGTGTCCGCCCCGGGCGGCGGCTGCACCGGTGCGGGCCAGTTGCTCGGCAACCCGGGCTTCGAGACGGGTAGCGCCTCGCCCTGGACCGCGACCGCCGGCGTGATCGACAACTCCGCGAGCGAGGCCGCCCGCTCCGGCTCCTGGAAGGCGTGGCTCGACGGCTACGGCAGCAGCCACACCGACACCCTGAGCCAGACCGTCACGATCCCGGCCGGCTGCAAGGCGTCGCTCGGCTTCTGGCTGCACATCGACACCGCCGAGACCGGCACCACGGCCTACGACAAGCTCACCGTCCAGGCCAACTCCACCACCCTGGCCACCTTCTCCAACGTCAACGCGGCCAACGGCTACACCCTGCACACCTACGACCTCTCCTCCTTCGCCGGGCAGAGCGTCACCATCAAGTTCACCGGCACCGAGGACGCCTCGCTCCAGACCAGCTTCGTGATCGACGACACGGCCCTCAACGCCTCCTGACCGACCAGGCCCGACAGGTACGACAGGTACGACAGGTACGACCGGTGGGGCCGCAGCCGACTGCGGCCCCACCGGCACGTCCGCGGTGGCGCCGAATCCCGACGTCGTCTCCTGACGTCGTCTCAGCATCCGGACGAATGGCCGAATCCCCGACGAAGCGACCGCGGATAGGCCGTAGGCTGGCCGTGCAGCTGGTTCGCCCCGTCCGCCAGGCGGGGCGTCGCAAGAGGGAACCCGGTGACGCCATTCAACTGGCCAGTCCGGGACTGCCCCGCAGCGGTGAGTGGGAACGACCGCCGTCATACGCACTGGGCCCGGGCCGGGTCTGGGAAGCGACGGCCAGTAGGTGACCGCCCTTCAAGGGCCGGCCGTGCCCGCGAGTCCGAAGACCTGCCCGCTGCCCGCGTGCGACCGTTCGCGCGCGGCCATCCGGTGACCTCGAGGGCGGGTCGGCGACCACACCAGGCGGAGCTGCCCGTGCAGCGGTTCGCCCGGTGCGTCATCCCTTCGCGTCCTCGTCCCGTCGCCGGGTACTTGAGAGACAGACTCGCGAAGGAGAGTCCCTTGACCACGAAGTCCGCAGCCGCGGCGACCCTCGCCACCGCGTACGGCTACCCCCGCCAGGGCCGGGGCCGGGAGCTCAAGAAGGCGATCGAGGGGTACTGGAAGGGCGCCGTCACCGCCGAGACGCTGCTCGCCACCGCCGCCGACCTGCGCCGGGGAAACTGGCAGCAGCTCGCCGACTCCGGCATCGAGGAGATCCCGACCGGGGACTTCTCGCTCTACGACCACGTGCTGGACACCACCGTCGCGGTCGGCGCCATCCCGTCCCGCCACCGGGACGCCGTCGATGCCGACCCGCTGGACGGGTACTTCGCCATGGCGCGCGGCACCCAGGACGTCGCGCCGCTGGAGATGACCAAGTGGTTCGACACCAACTACCACTACCTGGTACCCGAGTTGGGACCGGGCACGGCCTTCGCCGCCGATCCGGCCAAGGCGGTCGGCGAACTGCGGGAGGCCCTCGCGCTCGGTCACGCCGCCCGCCCGGTGCTGGTCGGGCCGGTCACCTACCTGCTGCTGGCCAAGCCCGCCCCCGGCGTCGACGACGACTTCCGGCCGATCACCCTGCTCGACCGGCTGCTGCCCGTCTACGCGGAGCTGCTCGCCGCTCTGAAGGCCGCCGGCGCCGAGTGGGTGCAACTGGACGAGCCCGCGCTCGTCCAGGACCGCACCCCCGCCGAGCTCAACGCCGCCGCCCGCGCCTACCGCGAGCTGGGCGCACTGACCGACCGTCCGAAGCTGCTGGTCGCAAGCTACTTCGACCGTCTGGGCGAGGCGCTCCCGGTCCTCGCCAAGGCCCCGGTCGAGGGCCTGGCGCTGGACTTCACGGGACCTGCCGCCGCCAACCTGGACGACCTCGCCGCCGCCGGCGGGCTGCCGGGCAAGCGGCTGGTGGCCGGCGTGGTCGACGGGCGCAACATCTGGATCAACGACCTGGAGCAGTCGCTCGCCACCCTGGCCACCCTGCTCGGGCTCGCCGACCGGATCGACGTCGCGCCGTCCTGCTCCCTCCTGCACGTGCCGATCGACGCCACGCTCGAACGCGACGTCGACCCGCAGATCCTGCGCTGGCTCGCCTTCGCCAAGCAGAAGGCCGCGGAGGCGGCGCTGCTGGCCCGGGGTCTGCGCGAGGGCACCGGGGCGATCACCGCCGACCTCGCCGCCAACCGCGCCGACCTCGCCTCCCGGGCCGGCTCGCCGATCACCCGGGACCCGGCCGTCCGCGCCCGCTCCGCCGCCGTCACCCTCGACGACACCCGCCGCGCCCAGGCCTACCCGCAGCGCGCCGAGGCCCAGCGCGCCCGCCTCGGCCTGCCCCTGCTGCCGACCACCACCATCGGCTCCTTCCCGCAGACCACCGAACTGCGCCTCGCGCGCGCCGACCTGAGCGCGGGACGGATCGACGACGCCGCCTACCGGGAGCGCATGGAGGCGGAGGTCCGCGAGGTCATCGCTTACCAGGAGAAGGCGGGCCTCGACGTCCTCGTCCACGGCGAGCCCGAGCGCAACGACATGGTCCAGTACTTCGCCGAGCGGCTCACCGGCTACCTCGCCACCCGCCACGGCTGGGTGCAGTCCTACGGCACCCGCTACGTCCGCCCGCCGGTCCTGGCCGGGGACATCTCCCGCCCGCACCCGATGACCGTCGACTGGTTCCGCTACGCGCAAGGCCTGACGGACCGCCCGGTCAAGGGCATGCTGACCGGCCCGGTCACCATGCTCGCCTGGTCCTTCGTGCGCGACGACCAGCCGCTCGCCGAGACCGCCCGCCAGGTCGCCCTCGCCCTGCGCGACGAGGTCACCGACCTGGAGGCCGCCGGCGCGGCCGTCGTCCAGGTCGACGAGCCGGCCCTGCGCGAGACCCTCCCGCTGCGGGCCGCCGGCCGCCCGGCCTACCTGGACTGGGCGACGGAGTCCTTCCGTGTCGCCACCTCCGGCGTCCGCGCCGACACCCAGATCCACACCCACATGTGCTACGCCGAGTTCGGCGCGATCATGACGGCGATCGACGAGCTCGACGCGGACGTCATCTCCCTGGAGGCGACGCGCTCGCACATGGAGGTGGCCGGGGAACTGGCCGGGGCGGGCTACCCGCGCGAGGTCGGTCCGGGGGTGTGGGACATCCACTCCCCGCGCGTGCCGAGCACCGAGGAGGCCGTGGCGCTGCTGCGCGCGGGCCTCGCGGCGATCCCGGCCGAGCGTCTGTGGGTCAACCCCGACTGCGGCCTGAAGACCCGCGGCTGGGCGGAGACCCGCGCCTCCCTCGACAGCCTCGTCGCCGCCGCCCGCCACCTGCGCGAGGAACTGGCGGGCTGATCCGACCCCCTTCCCCGGGGACAGCACAAGGCCCCGCCCGTGTCCGGCCCGCCGCGACAGAGGCCTGGACACCGGCGGGGCCCGCTCGGTCACACCCCACGGTGCGGGTGGAACCCCTGCCCGGTCTTGCGGCCGAGCAGGCCCGCCTCGACCATGCGGGAGAGCAGGGGCGGGGGTGCGAAGAGCGGCTCCTTGTACTCGTCGTACATCGACCGAGCGATCGCCTCGACGGTGTCGAGGCCGATGAGGTCGGCGAGTCGGAGCGGACCCATCGGGTGGGCGCAGCCGTGGACCATGCCGGCGTCGATGTCCTCGGGGGTGGCGTGGCCGGCTTCGGCCATCCGGATCGCGGACAGCAGGTAGGGCACGAGCAGGGCGTTGACGACGAAGCCGGCACGGTCGCGGGAGTGGACGACGTGTTTGCCGAGGACGTCGCGCGCGAAGGCCTCGGCGCGGGCCAGGACGGGTGGGGAGGTGTGCAGGGAGGAGACGAGCTCGACGAGGGGCATCACCGGGGCCGGGTTGAAGAAGTGCAGCCCGAGGACGTGCGAGGCACGGCCGGTGGTGTTGCCGAGGCGGGTGACCGGGATGGACGAGGTGTTGGTGGCGAGGACCGCGTCGTCGTCGGCGAGGACCTTGTCGAGCGCGGTGAGCACGTCCGTCTTGAGGTGTTCGTCCTCGATGACGGCCTCGACGACGAGCTGGCGGTCGGCGAGCGCTTCGAGGTCGTCGGCGAACAGCAGGTGGGCCCAGGTGTCCTCGCGGTCGGTCGGGCTGATCCGGCCGCGGTCGACGGCGCGGTGCAGGGAGCGGTCGATGCGGCCGCGGGCGGCCCGGAGTGCGGACGGGTCCCTCTCGCAGACGATGGTGTCCAGGCCGGCGCGGGCGAAGACCTCGGCGATGCCGGAGCCCATCTGGCCGGCGCCGACGACGGCGACGCGGCGGATCGCGTCACGGTTGGTCTGGTCACGACCGGTCTCGTGACGGCCGGTCTCGTGACGGCCGGTCTCGTGACGGCCGGCTTCGTCACGGCTGGTCTCGTGATGGCGGATCTCGTTCAAGGCTGCCTCCGTACGGGTGGGCGGGTCAGGCCGCGGCGCGGACGCGGACGAGGTGGCGGGCGTACGCCTCGGTGGTGAGGAAGGCGGGGAGTTCGTCGCCGAGGGCGGTCTCTTCGAGGATCCGCACCGCGTGGTCGAGCAGTTCGGGTTCGACGCCCTCGCCGAGGAGCGCGGCCCGCTCGCGGTCGATCAGGCGGCGCACCAGGTCCGGGGTGGCGAGGGAGCCGCCGGTCAGCCGGGTGCAGTGGTGCTGCCACTGCCAGATCTGGCAGCGGGCGATCTCGGCGGTGGCGACGTCCTCCATCAGGCCGAACACGGCGACGGCCCCGGCGCCGCCGAGCCACGCCGTGAGGTAGCGCAGGGCGACGGCGACGTTGGACCGCAGCCCGTGGTCGGTCGGCAGGCCGGGGGAGAGGCGGTGGACGGCGAGCAGGTCGGCGGCGGTGACGTCGACGTCCTCGCGGGTGCGGTCGAGCTGGTGGGGGCGGTCGCCGAGGACGGCGTCGAAGGCGGTGTGGCAGGTGGCGACGAGACCGGGGTGGGCGACCCAGGAGCCGTCGAAGCCGTCGCCGGCCTCGCGTTCCTTGTCCGCGCGGACCTTGGTGAGGGCGGCCTCGTTGGCGGCCGGGTCGCGCTGCGGGACGGCGGCGGCCATGCCGCCGATGGCGTGGGCGCCGCGGCGGTGGCAGGTGCGCACGAGGAGGTCGGTGTAGGCGCGCATGAAGGGCTGCGTCATGGTGAGGGTCGCGCGGTCGGGCAGGACGTACCGCGGGCCGTGGTGGGCGAAGTTCTTGATGAGGCTGAACAGGTAGTCCCAGCGGCCCGCGTTCAACCCGGCCGCGTGGTCGCGCAGTTCGTGGAGGATCTCGTCCATCTCGAAGGCGGCGGTGATGGTCTCGATCAGGACGGTCGCGCGGACGGTGCCGTACGGGATGCCCAACTCGCGCTGGGCGAAGGTGAAGACGTCGTTCCAGAGGCGGGCTTCGAGGTGGTTCTCAAGCTTGGGCAGGTAGAAGTACGGGCCGCTGCCGCGCTCGATCTGGCGGCGGCCGCAGTGGAAGAGGTAGAGGCCGAAGTCGACCAGCGCGCCGATGGCCGGGCGGCCGTCGATCAGCAGGTGGGCCTCGTCGAGGTGCCAGCCGCGGGGGCGGACGACGATGGTGGCCGGGTCGTCGCCGATCCGGTAGCGCTTGCCCCCGGGCGTCGTGTCGTCGATCCGGCGCTCGATCGCGTCGATCAGGTTGAGCTGGCCGGAGACGAGGTTGTGCCAGGTGGGCGCGGTGGCGTCCTCGAAGTCGGCGAGCCACACCTTCGCACCGGAATTGAGCGCGTTGACCGTCATCCGGCGCTCGGGCGGGCCGGTGATCTCCACCCGGCGGTCGGCGAGGCCGGGTCCGGCGCCGGCCACGCGCCAGGTGGTGTCCTCGCGGACGGCGCGCGTCTGCGGGAGGAAGTCGAGCGTGCCGCCGGCCGCGAGCGCGGCGGCGCGGCGGCGGCGCTCGGCGAGCAGGCCGGTGCGCCGGTCGGCGAACTCGTCGTGCAGGCGCGCGAGGAAGGCGAGTGCCTCGGGCGTGAGGATCTCGTCGAAGCGGTCCTCGTGCTCGCCGAGGACCTCGGTACGGGTGGGCTGGCTCATCCGGTCCTCCAGGAGGCGGGGTGGGTGGGGCCCGGGGGCGGCGGCCCCCCCCCCGCGCCCCGCGCGGGGGGGGCTGGCGGGCGCGCCCCCCCCGCGACGCCCCCGGGGGGGCGGGTGAAAGCACCGCGGCCGACTCGG
>NZ_JBHWGV010000150.1:0-1348 GCF_042732955.1 Kitasatospora sp. NPDC059747
CGCCGGAGTGGACCGGGCCGGCGTGGACCGGGCCGGCCCCGCGTCACGACCCGGGGGTCGTCGCGTGGCTGCCGTAGGGGCGGGTGATGATCTCCATGCCGTGGCCGGCGGGATCCAGGAAGTACAGCCCCCGCCCGCCGTGGTGGTGGTTGATCTCGCCCGGCTGCTTCATGCGCGGGTCGGCGTAGTACGTGATCCCGGCCCGCCCGATCCGGTCGAACGCCGCGTCGAACTCGTCGTCGGAGACGAGGAAGGCGTAGTGCTGCATGGTGATCGACTCTTCGGGGACGCTCGCGAAGTCCAGCGTGACGCCGTTGCTCGTGGCGACGGGGATGAACGGGCCCCACTCGGGACCGACTTCGAGGCCCAGGATCCCCGCCAGGAACTCGGCGGATTCCCGGTTGTCCCGGGCATGGACGATGGTGTGGTTCAACTCGACTGGCATGTGCGGAATGCCTCCGTAAGGCACCTCGCGGACACCTCCATGCCTCACCCGGCCGGTGACCGACACGCGATGCCGCGTCCACGACCCTATGCCACCCGGCGCTGATCGTCGAGCGCCCCGCGCGGCCCCGGCGGGCACGCGAACGGCCCCGGCGGGCCGGGGGCCACGCCGGGGCCGAGGAGCGGTGCCGGTGTCAGCAGCCAAAGTTGATCAGCCGGAAGGTCGCGTAGTGGTCGCTGGTGTAGTAGTCCTCCTGGGCCCGCTTGCCGGTGACGATCCGCCGGGCGCCGCGCGTCGGCGCGCCCGGGGTCACCACGGTGTACTCGTGGTAGTAGCCGTACGACTGGCGCGGCAGCACGCCGCCGTTGTTCTGGAACACGATCCCGTCCTGCCGGTACGGGAACGGCCCGTTGGAGGCGATGAGGTTGAGCGTCGTTCTGGCCTGCGGGGGCAGGGCGGAGACGCACACGGTGCCGCTCACGGCGGCGTTCGCCCCGGTGGCGGCGACGACGGGGGCGAAGGCGATCAGGGCGACGGTGGCGGCGGAGGCAGCAGTCTTCCACGCGCGTAGAGTGCTGGTCATGTCAACGAGTGTGGCGAGCCCCCGGCCGCCACGGAAGCCCCGTGACAAGTCTTCACTTCCGAGTAACTCAAGCTACCCACGGGCGACTTGAGCACGTCAGCGACGGGCCGGCCGGAAATCCGATCGTCGCCGCTCCAGCGGGTCGTCGACCTCCCGGTGCCTCTGGCGGCGCCGCAGGCTCTCGGCGGTCGCTGGCCGCCGGCGCAGTGCAGCCGCGCCCGGGGCCCCCCCCCCCCCCGCCGCGGGGGGGGCCGCGCCGGCGGGCCCCCCCCGCGCGCCCCCCCCCCCCCCCCCCGCGCGCTGTATTAGAGGGCCACACC
>NZ_JBHWGV010000150.1:1358-19221 GCF_042732955.1 Kitasatospora sp. NPDC059747
GCGTGGGGGGGGGGCGGTGGGGGGGGGGGGTGGGGGGGCCGCGGCCGCTCCCCCCGCGGGGGGCCCCCCCCCGGGGGGGCCCCGTCGTGGCCTCCGGATCACTCAGCCGTCGCGGGACGCCCCGGCACCATCTCCGTCAGGAAGTAGAGGAGCGCCACCAGCGGGAAGGCGATGCCGCACCATGCGATGCCCGTCCAACCGTACGTCGCGTACACCACGCTGGCCACGGCCGACCCGACCGCACCTCCACAGAAGAAGATCGCCATGTAGAGGCCGTTCAGCCGACTGCGGATCTCCGCCCCCAGCGCGAAGATCGAACGCTGCCCCAGCACCAGGTTGCACGAGATCCCGACGTCGAGCAGGAGCGCCGCGACGAACAGGACCGCGACAACGTGTCCGCCACTCGCGAACACCAGGAGGAAACAGGCCACGACGGTCAGGATCGCAAAGGCCGTCGCAGGCTTCGTCAGACCACGGTCGGCCACCCGGCCCGCGATCGGCGCGACGAAGGCTCCTGCCACCGCCGCCAGGGAGAACAGGGCGATGTCGACCTGGCTCAGTCCGCACTCCGGGCTCGCCAGGATCAGCGGCACGGCGGTCCAGAACAGACTGAACGCCCCGAACAGCAAGGCGTGGTAGAACGCCCGTCGCCGCAGGATCGGCGTGCGGACGAGCAGCTGACCCATCGACCGCAGCAACACCAGGTAGTGGACGGACGTGCTCGGCTTCCGTTCCGGAAGGACCGAGCGCAAGGTCACGGCAAGCACCAGCATCAGTCCGGCGGAGATGGCGAACACCGCACGCCAGCCGAGCAGGTCGGTCGTCATACTGGAAATGGGCCGTGCGAGCAGGATTCCCATCAGCAGGCCGCTCATGACGTTGCCGACGACCTGCCCACGGGTTTCGTCCGGGGCGAGGTGTGCCGCGAAGGGCACCAGCATCTGCACCACGACCGAACTCAGACCGATGACCAGCGAAGTGGCAAGGAACACAGCGGCGTTCGATGCGACGGCCCCACCCAGGAGCGCCGCCATGCAGGCCACCAGGGTGACCGTGATCAGGCGGCGGTTCTCGAAGATGTCGCCCAACGGAACCAGCACGATGAGGCCGACGCCGTAGCCGATCTGGGTGAGGGTCACGACAAGGCTGTAGGCACTCGCGCTCAGACCCACGTCGGGGCCGATCAGACCCACCACGGGCTGCGCGTAATAGATGTTGGCCGCGACCGCGCCGCAGGCCAGGGCGATCAGGAAGGTCAGCCCGCGCGAGATGCTCGGGTTCGACGTTCGGCTGGTTGCGCTCTCAGTTTTCATCGTTCTCTCGATACATAGGGACTCGACGTTTACACGGCACGTGCCTGGATGACCGAAAACTCCGGACGGGCGGACAGTACCTGCGGAGCGGAGAAGCCCGCCGCTTTCAGAAGTCTCTCGAAGTCGTCCAGTGTGCGCTCACGCCCTCCATGCAATACCAGCATTTGCAGATCCAGCACAAGGTCGAGCGGATCGCACTCCTGCGGCGCCTCCTGCAGCACGCGGTCCACGACAACGAGCCGGGCGCCGGCATCCATCGCCTTGCGGCAGTTGCGAAGAATGGACTCCGCCTTCTCGTCCGGCCAGTCGTGAAGAATCCACGACAGGACGTAGACGTCTCCTCCCGGCGGCACCTCGTCGAAGAAACTACCCTCCTGCGTGCTGAGTCGATCGTTTCCGGAGGCCCCGGGCCCGGCCGAAATCACGCTGGCCTGGTCGTACACCACCGCGTGCGCGTCCGGGTTCCGCTCGAGAATCGCCCGCGCCAGGCTGCCGGTTCCCCCACCGACGTCGATCACCCGTTCACCCGGAGCCACGGTGAGCACATCGGCGATCGCCGCATAGCGCCCCGGATAACCGCTTGCCATGTAACGCTGATAGAGCGCTTCCTCTTCAGGACTTCCGTTCATGTACGAGAAGAAGTCCTGATCATTGACATGCGAGAACGCTTCCTCGCCGGTGACGACGCAATGACCCAGCGCCCCCCAGGACCGCCAGATGCCCGGCATCGCCCAGAATCGTGCAGCCCAGTGGAGCGAGGGGCCGGCCGTCGTGGTCCTCAGCAGGCGCGAGGCCTCGTTGTGGCGGATTCCGCCGTCCGCCTCGACCTCGAATATGCCATGGGACGACAGTGCTCGGGCAAGCCGAGTCAGGACGTCCGCATCGACCTTCAGTCGCTCGGACAGAGAAGTCAGCGAAGTTCCGTCGCCGGCCACCGCATCGGGCAGTCCGACTTCGCAGGCCGCGGCGATCATCTGCGTGACCGCCATGCCGCGAATCAGTTCCTGCATCCTCCGGATGCTGTCGGCCGCCGGTGCCTCGACCTCGGCATCTTCGCGCACAGAGGGCTCCTCCGGGAAGGACGTCTGGACAGTCATACGCACCTCTTCTACTCGTTCATCGCCATGCCTGGACAAGCCACTGAGGCCCACTCGTCGCCAGGGCGAATCAGCCCATCCCGATCGTCTGCTCTTCCGAACCCAGCCCGAGAATCTCGCGCAGGGCAGCGTGCAGCGAGTCCTCGGCCGCAGTGGAATCCGCCTTGCGCCAGGCGACGAATGCATCCGGCCGCACCAGCAGACAGCCGTCCTCCGGCACCTCCGAGACATCCGCCCAATCGCCGTAGAGATCCTGCACGGCATGGCCGGGGCCGATCACATGCGCAGCAATCTCGATGTTCAACTTGTCCGAAAGGCGCTTGGCGACATCGAACCAAATCTGCCCGTTCAGCCCCGTCAGCAAGGTGAATTTCCCCTTGCCCACCACGTCCAGGCTCGAAACCTGCGTACCCTGCCGGTTGAGCCACGCATGCGGCAGGCGCGCGCCGGGCCGACTGGACGCCTGGTAGTAGAGTTCGGGATCGCGCAGCCATGCGGGCTCCGCCGTGCCGTCCGGGCGGACCGCGTCGGATTCATAGCGCTGATTGAGTTCGACGCCTTGCGTGGCGAACTCATAGGATTTGAGCTCGATGGCCTCACGCAGCATTTTGCGTTGTGCGGCGCCCGCCGCGGAGGCCTCCTTCAGGACGGACATGTTGGCGCGCATCCGGTCCGCGTCCAGGTTCGCGTCCAGTCCGAGTGCGGAGAAGATTCCGCCGAACTCCTCGATGCTCTTGTTCGCACGTTCGACGATCTGCTTGCCGATCGGCGCGCGTTCCTGGTCGTACGTACGCAGCAGCCGGTCCGAAGCCTGCCCCTTCAGAACCATGGCCATCTTCCACGTCAGATTGTAGGCGTCCTGAATCGACGTGTTCGAGCCCAGGCCGTTGGACGGCGGATGACGGTGCACCGCATCGCCCATACAGAACACCCGCCCCTGGGAGTACTTCGTGGCGTACATCTGATTCACGGTCCACGTCGAGACCGAGCGTATGGTGATGTCCACCGAGTCGTCGCCGATCAGTTGACGGGCGATGCCGACCGCGTCGATTTCGGAGACATCGGGCTCGCCCGCGCTCATGTCGTAGCCCCACACGATCTGCCACTCGTTCCACGGCCTGACCATGCGAAGCAGGCCCATGCCGATGCCCCCGACATTGGCCCCCGGCTGCATGATCCACCAGAGATAGCCGGGACGGTGTGCCACGAGGTGGGAGAGGTCCGCCTGCAAAATGATGCTGATGCTGCCGGCGAGCCCCATGCCGCCTTCCATGGGGAGGCCGATCTGCTCCGCCACGAGACTGTTGCCGCCGTCCGCCCCGATCAGGTACTTGGCCCGGATCTGGTAGGGCTCGCCCTTCAATCTGTCCAGGACGTGCGCGGTGACACCGTGCTCGTCCTGCTCGAGCCGCAGGAATTGCGTGTCGAATCGCACGTGACTGCCGCGCTCGGCGGCATTGGACAACAGGATGGGTTCGAGCAGGTTCTGCGGCAGGTCGCAGTGTTCGGCGGGGCTGGCCGACGCGTAGTCGCTCTGCCGTTGCGGTCTGTTGGCGCCGTAGGGCAGTCGACCCAGTTCATCGCCTACCAGGCTGGTGCAGAAGACGACATTGCCCATCACCTCTTTGGGCGAGGCCTTGGCAAGAATTTCGTCTGCCACGTCCAGGTCTCGGAAGATCTCCATCGTGCGCTGGTTCTTGTAATGCGCACGCGGACTGTCGGCAAGCCAGCGGTGCTTCGTGATCACGAGGTTGTCGATGCCGAGAGTGCTCAGCATCAGTGCTGCGGATGACCCCGCCGGACCGCTCCCGACGATCAGGACCTCAGTGTCGTACACGTGGAATGTCCCCCGAATTCATGATCAACCGTTTCATGTGACGGTGAGGCTGCTGGACCGCCGGCGCGGTACCAGATCAATGGTCATCGCGTCATGGCCGAAGACCCAGGCCGGGTCTTCGGGCTCCTTGAGCCACGAGTTCTCGGCCGACACGGCTTGGATCCGACCGGTACGCTGCCTGCGATTCTCGGCGTAACGTCGGAACGCTTCCTCGATCTCGTCCTCGGCTTCGAGACAGCGCAGCAGCAGCACGCCGTCCTCGATGGCCATGGCCGCCCCTTGGGCCATGTGCGGCCTCATGGGATGACAGGCGTCGCCCAGGAGCGCGATTCGCCCTCGGCCCCATTCCTGCAACGGCGGACGCTCGAAGAGCGGCCACTTGCTCAAGGATTCGGCCGCGTTCAGCAGACCGAGGACTTCATCGCAAGAGCCGGTGAAGGCCTCCAGCATCTCGTCCTTGTCGCCGTCGACCCAGGACTGCGGATGCGTCCACGCATCGGCCGCCATGCCGGCGACGAAGTAGTAGTCGTCGCTCTGGGAATCGATCGGGTAGCCGATGACAAAGCTGTCGTCAGCCCACCACTTGGTGATGCACCGCCTGTCGACAGGGATTCGAGTGCCTGCGGGCACTATCGCCCGGTACGCGATCTGGCCGGAAAAACTGGGACGCTCAGCGCCGTACATCACTTCACGGACCTGAGAACCCAGACCATCGGCACCGATGACGCAGGAGGCTTCGGCGGTGCTTCCATCGGCAAAGCGCATCCGCACCGCCTCACCGCAGTCATCGACCCCGACCAGTCGCTTGCCGTACCGCACGCTGCCAGGCCGCAGGGCATTGATCAGTTCTCGGTGGAGAACGCCGCGGCCGACGGTGAGATAGGGAGCTCCGTACCGCTCCTCCGCCCGGTCACCGAGCGGCAGCGCGCACCTGACGGAATTCGACACCAGGTTCCGGCTGGTGAATGATTCGGGCCGGCATCCGGACCTGACGAGTGCGGCACCGATCCCCATGTGGCCCAAGATGCGCATCACATTGGGAGTCAGATGGATCCCGGCGCCGGCGGGCTCGAACTTCTGCGCCTGCTCGAATACCGTCACGGAATGGCCGGCCTGCTGCAGCAACGCCGCGGTCGCGGCTCCGCCCAATCCGCCGCCAACAATGGCGATGGAATCCTTTCTACCGATTCCCATGGGGCTCTCGACCCTTCATGCGATTTCTCCCGGACTCGACGGCGTGAAACTACGCCTGGGCCTCGATCTCATCGTGGATCAGGTTCAGCAGCGTCGCGCGCCGGTCGCTCGGCAGCCACGCGGGCCGGTCTTCGACGACGTCCTTGACGAAATCCCAGAAGTCGGCACTCTGATTAATGCCGTAGTTGCGGGCCATCGAGACAAGGCGAATGCGGGACAGAAAATCCGGCTCCGTGAGCTCTTCCTTGCTGGTCACGACCTTGCCCGCGTTCATGAAATACGGGAGTATCGAGCTCTCGGGCGTGTCCGGCGACCAGACCAGCCACATCTCCTGGTTCACGCCGCTGGTGTTGACGAAACCGTGCACGTAGTTGCGCGGAACGTAGAGCAGCTCCTTCGGGCGCATCGGCAGCATGGTGACCGTTTCCTTGTCGGCACCATCGCCCGGCGTGATGTCCAGGTCGGGGAACTCGTTGGGCCCCATGAAGATGCTGAATCCGCCGTTCGGCGCATAGAACCATTCATCGGTGCGGTGATGGATGTGCGGCGGCGGGCCGACGTGCGGCGGTACGGTCAGTTTGGAGAACAGGTACTTGCCGCCGTTGCTCTCGCCGGTCTGCACGAAGTTGAAGACCTCGCCGGCCGGGCCGAGCACCAACGGCTTCTCCGGGCCGGGCTTGACCTCCGGGAACTCGAACACCTCGTAATCTACGCTCACCATGTTTCCTTTCTTCTCAGGAAGTGCCGGATTTCACATGCCGTCGTAGCATCACGGGCTCGTAGTCGCTGCCCTGGTTGCCGGATTCATCGCCGCCGACGTGACGTCGCGCAACGCGGTCATGCCGTGCCGTGCCAGCGGCGCAGGAGGCAGCGCCTTGTAATGATCGTTGAATATCTCGAGTGAAATCGGGCCGTCGTAGCCGTTGGCCAGCACGGGCGCCAGGAACGCGGCTACGTCGAAATCCCCCTCGCCCGGCAGACAGCGGTGGTGCCGGCTCCAGGACTTCACATCCAGGTCCATCCGGGGAGCGTCCGACACCTGTATCAGCGTGATGCGATCGGCGGGCACGTCGGCCAGGTCCTCGAAAGGGTCGTCCAGGGCAAGAGTGTGAAAGCTGTCCAGCACCAGACCGATGTTGCCGGCACCGGAACGCTCGATCATTCTCCAGGCCTGGCGGAACGTGTTGACGCGTATGCCCCAGGACAGGGCTTCGTAGCCGATCGAAAACCCTCTGGCCGCGGCCCGTTCGCCCAAGCGCGCCAGGTCATCGGCGACGGCACCGTCGTCGAGGTCCGAAACGTCGGTGACGTTACTGCACAGGAGCAGCGTGCTCGTCCTCAGCTGCTCCATGCGGTCGAAGATCCGCTCGATCCGGTCCAGCTTGGGCACCAGCTGGTCCCTGGGGCCGCCTTCGAAGTCCCTGAGCGGCTGATAGTTCAGGATTTTCAGGCCGAGATCGTCCGCCATGGCCCGGGCGGCG
This sequence comes from Kitasatospora sp. NPDC059747, assembly GCF_042732955.1. Lineage (NCBI taxonomy): Bacteria > Bacillati > Actinomycetota > Actinomycetes > Kitasatosporales > Streptomycetaceae > Kitasatospora > Kitasatospora sp. NPDC059747. The sequence continues at coordinate 8,281 of NZ_JBHWGV010000150.1, forward strand.
GACACCGAGGATCCTTGCAGGTCCCATTCCATTAATTCGAAACCGGAAAAGCCGGCGTCGGCGATTGCCTTGATTTTGTCCGGCAGGGCGCCACCTAAGGTGACGGTGGCAATACCGTAGTCCAACTTCGCTTCCCCCTTGATAGCGGAATGACACGTCACAGTGCAGGTCGATAACTGCTTCTGCCGTCGCGTGGAGCATTGAGGGTCATCCGGGTGCAGCCGTCCTCGGCAGCGAAGCGGAAGGCCAAGGGCGTCCATGGAACGCACGGCGCAGCTGATGGGAAGCTGCCCGAGGCCGTGGCCTTGAGTAAGACATTCGTGACGGTCCCGGTGCGGGCTGCGGGTGGGCCCCGGGGGCGGCGACGTCAGATCCCCCCAACGCCGATGCATCGCAAAGTTAATTCACCCAGGTGGCCGGCGCAAGGCATGACTCGGTCAAGATCCGCTGGTGTCTGGATTGTCGGTGATACCCAGGAGTGGGAGTGCTCAGTCGGGGTTGTCGCGGATCGGTCGGGTGGTTTGGGCGATGTTGTCGGCTCCGGGGGTTGGTGGGCCAAGGTGTGTCGACTGACGCTTCGTCAGTAATGTCGGCGCGGGCACGGACAGCACGTCCGTCGACGCGGTGGCCGGCGGGGGTTCTCGAACAGGTCGCGGCAGTGCCAACTGCGTGACGGCCGAGCAGATCTGACCGACTGTCGGCCGACGGGACGGAGTGGCTGGCCAGAGCCCGTGGGACTTGCACCGCCACACGGCGGGAAGTTAGGCTGCGGCCGAACCTTCTCGCGGCTTGCTGCGGGAACTTGCTTGGGCCGTCACGAACGGACTTGCTCTGCTCCGACGGGAGTTCTGATCCCTCGGAGCCGCTGGGCGCGTTGTCGTCACCCGACACCGCTCTTAGCGCGCCACCTCGTCGTACTTCCCGGACTCACGGTCCGGGAACTGCCGGGTGCTGCGCGCTGCCCTTCGAATCAGCCTTGCGAACGGGCGTCATTCCCCTCAGCACAACTCGGGTCAGCAGGCACGCCCAGCATTCGAGCCAAGTCAACAGGAACGAGCAGATGACCGAACAGATGACAGGTGCTCAAGCTCTGGTCAGGGCTTTGGAGCACGCCGGAGTCGACACCGTGTTCGGATTTCCGGGCGGCCAGATCCTGCCCGCCTACGATGCGCTCTACGATTCGAGCAAGATCCGCCACGTACTGGTGCGGCACGAGCAGGGCGCCGGACACGCGGCGGAGGGGTACGCCCAGGCGACCGGCAAGGTCGGTGTCTGCATGGCCACCTCCGGGCCGGGCGCCACCAACCTGGTCACCCCGATCGCCGACGCGTACATGGACTCCATCCCGATGGTGGCCATCACCGGCCAGGTGTCGAGCAGCATGATCGGCACGGACGCCTTCCAGGAAGCCGACATCTGCGGCATCACCCTTCCGATCACCAAGCACAACTTCCTGGTGACCGACGCCGACGACATCCCGCGCGCCATCGCGGACGCCTTCCACATCGCCTCCACGGGCCGGCCCGGTCCGGTACTGGTCGACATCTCCAAGGACGCGTTGCAGGCCCGCACCGAATTCCACTGGGAACCGACGACGCAGCTGCCGGGCTACCGGCCGGTCACCCGGCCGCACGCCAAGCAGATCCAGGAAGCGGCCAGGCTGATCTCCGAGGCCGAGTGCCCGGTGCTGTACGTCGGCGGCGGCGTGCACAAGGCCGGCGCCTCGGCGGAACTGCTCAGCCTGGCGGAGCTGACCGGCATTCCGGTCGTCACCACGCTGATGGCCAGGGGCACCTTCCCCGACGACCACCCGCTCCACATGGGGATGCCAGGCATGCACGGCAGCGTCCCGGCGGTGGGCGCACTGCAGAAGTCGGACCTGCTCATCGCCCTGGGCGTGCGGTTCGACGACCGGGTCACCGGGCAGCTGGCGTCGTTCGCACCGCGGGCCAAGGTCATCCACGCGGACATCGACCCGGCGGAGATCTCCAAGAACCGGGTGGCGGACGTGCCGATCGTGGGTGACTGCAAGGAGGTCATCGGCGCCCTCGTCCACGCGATCGACCGCCCCGGTGACTACGTCAAGTGGCGCGCGCTGCTCGACGGGCTGAAGGAGACCTACCCGCTGGGGTACGAGGACTTCGCGGACGGCTCGCTGGCTCCGCAGTACGTCCTGGAGAGGCTCGGCTCCCTCGTCGGGCCGGACGCCCTCTACGTGGCCGGCGTCGGCCAGCACCAGATGTGGGCGTCCCAGTTCATCGGCTTCGAGAAGCCCGGCTCCTTCATCACCTCCGGCGGCCTGGGCACGATGGGTTTCGCCGTGCCCGCCGCGATGGGCGCCAAGATGGGCCGGCCGGACACCGTGGTCTGGGCGATCGACGGGGACGGCTGCTTCCAGATGACCAATCAGGAGCTGGCCACCTGCACGGTCGAAGGTGTGCCGATCAAGGTCGCGGTCATCAACAACGGCAACCTCGGCATGATCCGCCAGTGGCAGGGGCTGTTCTACGGCGAGCGGTACTCCAACAGCGATCTGCAGACGGCCCAGCGCGTCCCCGACTTCGTGAAGCTCGGGGAGGCCTACGGCTGCGTCAGTCTGCGGTGCACCCGGCCCGAGGACGTGGACGACACGATCGCCAAGGCGATGGAGATCAACGACGTGCCGGTGGTCATCGACTTCGTGGTCCACGAGGACGCGATGGTCTGGCCCTTCGTCCCCTCCGGGACCAGCAACGACGACATCATGATCGCCCGGGACATGACTCCGAAGTGGGAGAGTGACAACTCATGAGCAAGCACACGTTGTCGGTCCTCGTCGAGGACAAGCCCAGCGCGCTCACCCGGATCACCGCCCTCTTCAGCCGGCGCGGCTTCAACATCGACTCCCTCGCCGTCGTCCCGGCCGAGGAGCGCGGCTTCTCCCGGGTCACCCTCGTGGTCAACGCGGACGACACGGCACTGGAGCAGGTGACCAAGCAGCTCGACAAGCTCATCAACGTGCTGAGCGTCACGGAGGTCGACCGTGCGCAGCTGGAGGCCGTGTACGCATCAGTGACGAACTGAGCCACGCCGGGGACGTAGCACTCACCCCGTCGAAAACTGCCTTCCGCGCCCTGCCTTCCCACGGGCGCGGAAGGCAGCGGCATGACCGGAGACAGGCGCTGTGGGGAGTGCCTGGGCGCTCCCCGGTACCGAAGTGGCTGCGATCAGGCGTGGGTGGTGTCAAGGGTCCGCGACCGAGACACTCTCTTGTCGAGCGCGTGCGTGAGCCGGCGGGGACTGGGCATCCAGTTCTCCAGTGGTGCCGTCGTCCCGGTCGGGGGACGGCCGCAATCCTGAGCGACGGAGGCCATGATGGGGTTCTACGGCGAGCAGGTCGTCCCGCGGATCATCAACGTCCTCTGCGGGATGAAGGAGGCCGAAGAGCTGCGACGCCGGGTCTGCGAGGGGCTGGAGGGCGAGGTCCTGGAGATCGGGTTCGGCTCCGGGCTCAACGTTCCCTTCTACCCGGCGGCGGTCACCAGGGTGGACGCGGTCGAGCCGTCCGACGTCGGCTGGAAGCTGGCGGGCAAGCGGCTCGCGGCGACGACCGTCCCCGTGCAGCGAGCGGGACTGGACGGCCAGTCGCTGCCCTTCGCGGACCACACCCACGACGCCGCGCTGTCGACCTGGACGCTCTGCACCATCCCGGACGCCGACACCGCCCTGCGCGAGGTGCGGCGCGTGCTGAAGCCCGGAGGGACCCTGCACTTCGTCGAGCACGGACGGGCCCCCGACGAGAAGGTCGTGCGCTGGCAGCAACGTCTCGAACCCCTGCAGGAGCGGCTCTTCGACGGATGCCATCTGACCCGGCCGATCGTCGACATGCTCACCGGCGCCGGCTTCACCATCACCAGCCTCGACGTCTTCTACGAGAAGGGCGGCCCGAAGTCCATCGGCGCCGACTCCCTCGGGACCGCCGTGGCTGCCTAGCGTCATTCCCCGGAGACAACGGGCTCGAACGGCCGCGCCACCCCGACGACTACGAGGGAAGTGGCAGTCCGGCTGGCGAAGGTGGTCCCGGACTTCCAACTCGGGACGTTCGAAGACCGGCACCACTTCGGCCCGCCCCACCGATTCGAACCCCAACGCCTGGCGGAGTCGCTGCGCGCCGCGTGGGATCGCGCCGAACAAGGCCGCGAGGTTTGAGCCCCGGTGTCGGCATGGTCGTGCTTCTCCGGGGCGAGGGCCTCGGTGGACGGCCTACGTGTGGTTGAGGATGGTGCAGATGGCGCTCTCCGTGCAGGCGGCCGGATCGGTGTCTGCTGCACGCTCGGCCAGCTCGCGCAGCGCCGCACGGGTCTTGCGCAACTCCGCCAGGCGGTGCTCGATGTCGGCGAGGTGCTGCTGGATGAGGCCGGCGACGTGGGTGCAGGGCGCATCGCCGCCGTCGCGCAGCTCCAGGATCGAGCGGATCTCGGCGAGGGTGAGCCCGGCGGCCTGGGCCTGGCGGATGAAGCCGAGCCGGTCCGCGGCCCGGGGCGGGTAGTCCCGGTATCCGCCCTGGGTGCGGGGAGGGTCGGGCAACAGCCCGGCCTGCTCGTAGAAGCGGATGGTCTTGGCCGTCAGGCCGCTGCCGGCCGCGAGGTCGCCGATGCGCATGCCTCCAGCCTACGTCTTGACCTTCCAGTGCAGTGGAAGGTCTAGCCTCGGCAGCAGGACGCGTGAGCTGGGAGGACGGCGCGATGCGAATCCGGGTACTGACGGTTCCCGACTGCCCGAACGCGCCCGTGGTCGAGCGGCGGCTGACGGCCGCGCTCGGCGAGCGGGAGGCAGCGGTGGAGTTCGTCGAGGTCACCGACACCGCGCAAGCGGAACGATGGGGGATGACCGGCTCGCCCACCGTGCTGCTGGACGGGGTGGACCCCTTCGCCGTGTCCGGTGCGCCCGCGAGTGTGTCCTGCCGCCTGTACCGCGACGCCGAAGGCCGCATAGCCGGCGCCCCGAGCGTCGCCGACCTGCGGCGGGCCCTGGAGGACGCCGGGCAGCCCGTCGCCCCGGTGACGGAAACGGCTGCGGTGGAGGACGTCGACGTACTGGATCCGACCGGCCGTGCCGGGCGCGGGAGACTGGCCCCGACGTAGGGCGGCCTGCGCGCCGTCCAGCAGGCAGTGCGCGCGCGTCCTCAGCCCGGCTGCCCGCGAGATCGAGATCCTCGACGTGATCGCCGTCCGCGCACCTGCCGACACCAGGACCCAGCTCCTGGCCGCGACACGGACCTTCGAACAGGCATCCCGCTCCCACGTTCGCGCCGAACACGCCGACAACCGCGCCCTTCGGTACGCGGCCCGGCAGATGCTCTCCAGCAGCTACACCACCAACCGCAGCGCCGCGACCCGGCTGCGCTGCCGGAGGGCGATTCACCAACCTCCGCATCCAGAGTGCCACTGGACAAAGGGGATCACCTGATTCTTCGTCAACATAACCTGCCCATCGGAGTGTCGAAAGCTTTGGGCCAACCGGAGAAAGGGAGGCGGACGTGGCCATTGACGGCAGACCCGGCCACCCGGATCCTCTCCCCTACGGCCCGGCCACCGGCCCCGGCCGCACCGACGATCCGGGGGTGGTCACCGATGACGAACCAGTTGGCGGACGAGCGGATGCCGACATCACTCAAGTGGGTGGTAGCGGGGGTCTGGCTGCACGCCGTCATCAACGTCGCCGCTGGGATCTTCCTACTCGCACTGATTCACGGCCGGCACGGTGACGGTCTCGTCCTGGTGACGTTCATCGCCTTCCTCTCGATCCTGATCGGCGTCCTGCTCGGCACCTGCGCGGCCCTGGCGCCGGGTGGGGCCCGGTGGACCCGGAAGACCGTGCTGGTGATCGAGTGGCTCACGATCGTCGCCGGCGTGAGACAGCTCTTCTCCGGCTCGATCATCTCGCTGGCCGGCATGGCGATCGCGGGCATCATCGTCCTGGCGTACAGCTCCGCCGAGGGCAAGGAGTGGTTCACGGTCTGAAGGGCCGATCGTCATCACCGGCTGCTGAGCGCGATCCCTCGCTCGCCATGAAGCGCCCCCCGTCCGCTCGCTGCCCGGGTGAGCGTGGGGCCCACCTGGCGCGGGCCCCGGTCGGCCGATGGCCGGGCGCGGAGATATCAGGTGTAGGGGTTGTGGCGGCTGTAGCGGCTGTAGCGGTGCAGCAGATGGCGGGCGTCGGCTTCGTTGAGACCAAGGGCAGCGGCGATCTGTACGGTGCTGTTGTCGTTCCAGGCATTGCGGGCGGGCCAGAGGGCGACGTCCCCGGCGGTAATCTCCAGCTTGCGGGCCGCGCGTACGGCCGCCAGCGGTTGGGTGTGCCCCAGTTTCTCGATCTCCTCTCCCAGCCGGCTCAGCAGGTCGGTGATCGTCTCGGGCAGAGGCACCGCGGACGCCTCCACCTCGACAAGGTGCATGTCCCACCAGTCGCTCTCGCAGTGGATCGCCACGTTGACGCGCGCGCGGCCCAGTTTCGGGTCATCGGTCTCGTCCCATTCCAGCAGGCGCTCAGGGCCCGTCCACCCACAGGAGCACACCCCGCGCAGCGCGTGCGCCCGCGGCGCACGGAGAGTCCCGTCGTAGACGCTCCAGTGCGAAACGGAGTGCGCTGCCCCACTGCTACTCGTGTCGTAGATGACTGGGCGCGGAACGGTGCCGTCGGCCAGGAGCACTCCGACCTCACCCGTATGCAGGGCGCCGAACTCGTCCGTCGACCACGTCTCCCGCTCACTCATGGCATTCCTCCAACGACCTTCTGCCCCGCCCTCTTCGGGGACGGGGAACGAGGATCCCGCAGTCCCCGGTCGTACGCCACCGAAACCCCGAAAACTCACCCGGGCCGCGCTGAAGTGCGTCTGCATGGCACTCGGCCCGACCGGGGCCGGCCGCGCGATGGACGACCCCCTCGAAGGCAACCCCGAACGCCTTCGAACCCGCCTTCGGCGGCCCGCTCTCCACCGCGCACCGGTGATACGAGCCGGCCTGAGGTACTCCGTTGGCTGACACGCTCGGGCATCGCCCTGACCGCCCGACAGTGCCGCCGGGATGGCTTCGCTCCCACGTGGTTACAGCGCAACCAGATCGTGCGTTGTCGCTGATATTCGGGGTCCGCTGGATCCACCTGGCCACCGAGGAGAAGCCGTGTCCGAGCAGTTCATGAGCGTCAGGCAGACTGCCGAGTATCCGAACATGTCCGTTGCGTGGGTGTATCGCGAGGCGCAGCGTGTGGGGCTGGTTCCTTATCGGTTCGGTGCCGGTCCGAACGCGAAGTTGCAGTTCAAGGTGTCCGAGGTTCAGGCCTGGGTGCGACAGCAGCGGCTATCCGGAGGGTAGGTCCATGGCGGCGGCGAGGGGTGTGCCCGTGAGGGCTGACCCCTCGCGCGTTTTCCGCAGCCAGGGCCTTCGCGGCGGGTCGCATACGGGTGGCCCGCCCCGGCGCCTCCGCTCAGCTGCCGGTGAGGGTGTGCCAGGCGCCGTAGCCGCCGAGGAGGTCGGAGACGTCGGTGTGTCCGTGGTGGCGCAGCAGGCTGGCGGCGATGGAGGAGCGGTGGCCGCTGGCGCAGTGGATGACGAGGGGGTGGTCGGTGGGGATCTCGTCGAGGCGGCTTGGGAGTTCGGCCAGGGGGATGTGCAGGGATCCTTCGATGAATCCCGTTTCGCGTTCGCCGCAGGTGCGGACGTCCAGGACGGTGGGGGGCTGTTCGTCGGCGAGGGCGGAGCAGAGTTGGTCGGCGGTGAGGCGGCTGGCGGGGGTGAGGTCGTCGGCGAGGGCGGTCAGGGCGGTGGCGGGGTTGCGCAGGTAGCCGGCGATGTGGTCGAAGCCGATGCGGGCGAGGCGGGTGACGACTTCGTCCTCGCGGTCTTGGGGGGCGATGATCGCAAGGTCGCGGTCGGGGGTGAGGACGGTGCCGGCCTGTTCGGCGAAGCGGCCGTCGAGGGGGACGTTGATGGCGCCGCGCAGGTGTCCGGCGCCGAAGTCCTGGGGGCTGCGGGCGTCGAGGACGACAGCGCCCGCGCTGCGGGCCTCCCTGAAGCCTTCGGGGCACAGGGGGCGGGCGGGGTTAGTGCGGTCGAGCAGCGGGTGGTCCTGCCGGTTGAGGGCTGCGTCGTGGCCGAAGTAGGCGGGGGCCGCGGACTGGCCGGCGGTGACGATGCGGACGAAGGCGTCCTGGTCCATGGACTGGCAGGCGTAGTTGGTCAGGCGCTGCGCGCCGATGGTGGACTGCTTCTCGCTGGAGAGGTTCTTGCCGCAGGCGGAGCCGGCGCCGTGGGCGGGGAAGACCCGGACGTCGTCGGGCAGGGCCATGAGCTTGCGGTGGACTGAGTCGTAGAGCATGGCGCCGAGATCCTCCGCCGTGACCCCGACGGAGGCGAGCAGGTCGGGCCGGCCGACGTCGCCGATGAACAGGGCGTCACCGGTGAGCACGCCGTACGGGACGGCGTCGTCGGCGTGCTCGTAGACGAGGACGCTGATCGACTCGGGGGTGTGTCCGGGGGTCTCCATGATCTGGAGGGTGACGTCGCCCAGCGTGATCCGCTCGCCGTCGGCGAGGTGGCGGATGGCGTACTCGGTCTCGGCCCGGCGCCCGTAGCCGATCCACGCGCCGGTGCGGTCGGCCAGCTCCAGGTGGCCGGCCAGGAAGTCGGCGTGGAAGTGGGTGTTGATCACCGCCTCGACGGTGAAGCCGCGGGCCTCGGCGTCGGCGACGTACTCGTCGACGTCCCGGCGCGGGTCGACGACGACGGCACGGCCGGTGCCCTCGTCGGCGATCAGGTACGAGGCCTGCGAGAGACAGTCGAGGTAGAACTGAGCGAAGTACACGGGCACCTCCTGGGCGGCGCGACAGTGGCGCCGCGAGACGATCTCGATACCCCCCTCGGTATGTCTACCAGCATAGGGCCGCCATGGCCGAATACCAGGCGGGGTATCGCCGAACGGTTTCGATAATACCCCCGGGGGTACTATGGTGAGCCGCAGGGGGGATCCGGCCGCCGTCGCCGAGAGCCGTACGGGGCCGTCGACACAGTCACCCACCTCTGGAGAAGCCCATGCCCGCACAGCCGCCCGCCCCCGGGCAGACCACCGCCGCGGATGCCCACGACCTCGCCCGCAGCGCCGGGGCCGTCCTGCTCGACGTCCGCGACGCGGCCGAGTACGCCGCGGGCCACGCCCCCGGCGCCGTCCACCTGCCCCTCGTCGCCCTCGCCGCGGGCGCGCCGCTCCCGCCCGTGTTCGAGGGACGGACCGTCCTCGCGATCTGCCGCTCCGGCAACCGCTCCCAGCGGGCCGCCGAGCTGCTCACCGCGCGCGGGGCCACCGTCCTGAACGTCACCGGCGGCATGACCGCGTGGGCGCACGCGGGCCTGCCCGTGACCACGCCGGGTGGTGACGCGGGACTCGTCATATGACCACCCTGATCCTCGCCCTCGCCGCCGGCGCAGTCGTCGGCCTCGCGCTCGGCGGCCTGGGTGGCGGCGGCAGCATGCTGGCCGTGCCCGCGCTGGTCTACCTGCTCGGCTTCAGCCCGGCCCGGGCCACCACCGCCAGCCTGCTGATCGTCGCCGCCACCTCACTGACCGGCCTGGTCGCGCACGCCCGGGCCGGCCGGGTGCGCTGGCGCACCGGCGCCCTGTTCGCCGCCGCCGGACTGCCGGCCGCCGCCGCGGCCGGGGCGCTCTCCGCGCACGTGCCGTCCGCGCTGCTCACCGCCGCCTTCGCGGTGCTGGCCGCGCTCGCCGCCTGGCGGATGCTCGCCCCGCGGCGCGACGCCGGGGAGGAGGAGCGCTCCGCCGCCGGTCCGGCCCGCTCGACGGCGGCGGGCGCGGGCCTGGGCGCCGTCACCGGGCTGCTCGGCGTCGGCGGGGGCTTCCTCGCCGTCCCCGCACTGGTGTCCGTGCTCGCCTTCACCATGGCCGAGGCGGTCGGCACCAGCCTGCTGGTGATCACCGCCAACTCCCTGGCCGCCCTCGTCCCCCGGCTCGGTGCCACCGCCGCCATCGACTGGGCCGTCGCCGCCCCCTTCACCGGCGCGGCGATCCTCGGCGCGTGGGACGGCAAGCGGCTCGCCGACCGCCTCAGCGGCCGGACACTCCAGAAGGCCTTCGCCTTCGCGCTGTTGGGCGTCGCAGGCCTCATGCTCGTGACTGCCCTGCACTGAAAGCTCCGCTCCGACCCCCGCACACAACTCCCCCACGCACAACTCCCCCGCACACAACTCCCCCCTTGGAAGGCCCCCATGACCACGCCGCTGACCGTCGAGCAGCTCCGCCCCCGCCTGGAGCAACTCACCCTCATCGACGTCCGCTCCCCCGGCGAGTACGCCGCCGGCCACATCCCCGGCGCGCTCAACATCCCCCTCGACCGCCTCGACGACGCCCTCACCGCCCTGCGCGACGCCGCCGCGCGCGGCGAACTCGCCGTCACCTGCGCGTCCGGCCCGCGCGCGACCACCGCGGTCGAACGCCTGACGGCCGCCGGCATCCCGGCCGTGCCGGTGATCGGCGGCACCGGCGCCTGGGCGAGCGCCGGCCACCGGCTGAACCGGCTGGAGGGAGCCCGCACGGTGTGGGCGATGGACCGTCAAGTCCGGCTGGTGGCAGGCTCGCTGGTCCTCGGCGCCATGCTGACGGACCTGGTCCGCCCGGGCGCCCGCTGGCTCGCGGCGGCGGTCGGCGGCGGGCTGGTGTTCTCGGCCCTGAGCAACACCTGCGCGATGGGCAACCTGCTCGGCCGCCTCCCGCACAACCGTCCCCGCCCGGGCGCCCCGACCCTCGACGACACCCTCGCCGCACTGCGGCGCTGATCCGCGCCAGACGCCCACCCTGACGCCCGCCGCGACGCCCGTCCGGCCCCCGGCGCCTCGGGGCCCCCCCGGGGCGGGGCGCGTTGGCGCGCCGCGCCCGGCCCCCCGGGGCCCGGGGT
>NZ_JBHWGV010000151.1:0-19011 GCF_042732955.1 Kitasatospora sp. NPDC059747
GGCAGGCGCTTGATGACGCCGGTCTCGCGGCCGTGCAGCACCTTCTCCTTGTCACGGCGCTGGAGGCCGAGGCACCAGCGCTTGGTGACGATGAAGGTGATGACCGGCACCACGAAGAAGCCGGCGCGCACGAAGTAGGTGATCGAGTTCAGCGACAGGTGGAAGTGCGTGGCGAACAGGTCGTTGCCACCACCGATCAGCAGGACCAGGTAGAGGCTGATCCACGCGGCGCCCAGGGCGGTGCGGACCGGGGCGTTGCGCGGGCGGTCCAGGATGTGGTGCTCGCGCTTGTCGCCGGTGATCCAGCCCTCGATGAACGGGTAGACCGCGATCGCGACCAGGACCAGCGGGAAGATCATCAGCGGGACGAACACGCCCAGGTTCAGGGTGTGGCCCCACAGGCTGATCTCCCAGCCCGGCATGACGCGGATCAGGCCCTCGGAGAAGCCCATGTACCAGTCCGGCTGGGCGTCGGTCGACACCTGGTCGGGGCGGTACGGGCCGTACGCCCAGATCGGGTTGATCGACGCGATCGCCGAGATGGCGGCGATGATGCCGAACACCAGGAAGAAGAAGCCACCGGCCTTGGCCATGTAGACCGGCATCAGCGGCATGCCGACGACGTTCTTCTCGGTCTTGCCCGGGCCCGCCCACTGGGTGTGCTTGTGGTAGAAGACCAGGATCAGGTGAGCCACCAGCAGGCCGAGCATGATGCCCGGGATCAGCAGCACGTGGATCGTGAAGAACCGCGGGATGATGTCGGTGCCGGGGAACTCGCCCCCGTACAGGAACATCTGGATGTAGGTGCCCACCAGCGGGACGGCGAGGATCGCGCCTTCCATGAAGCGGATACCGGTGCCCGACAGCAGGTCGTCCGGCAGCGAGTAGCCGAAGAAGCCGTCGAACATGCCCAGGACCAGCAGCAGGAAGCCGAAGACCCAGTTGATCTCACGCGGCTTGCGGAACGCGCCGGTGAAGAACACGCGCATCATGTGCACGAGCATCGCCGCCACGAAGACCAGGGCGGCCCAGTGGTGGATCTGGCGGATCAGCAGACCGCCGCGGACCTCGAAGCTGATGTTCACGGTCGACGCGTACGCCTCGGACATGCCGATGCCCTTGAGGGGCACGTACGAGCCGTTGTAGACGACCTCGGCCATCGACGGCTTGAAGAACAGCGTCAGGTACACGCCCGTCAGGATGATGATGACGAACGAGTAGAGGCAGATCTCGCCCAGCATGAAGGACCAGTGGTCCGGGAAGATCTTGCGCAGGTTGGCCTTGGCGAGGGAGTAGATCCCCAGCCGGCCGTCCGTCCAGTCAGCCGCGGCCTCCCACTTGTTGGCGGGGTTGGCGCGCGTGCTGGTGGGCTTGGCGGCACCGGAGGTGGTGCTGCTCGCGCTACTCATCGAGCACGCTCCCAGTAGCTCGGGCCGACAGGCTCTTCGAAGTCGCCGGTGGCGACCAGGTGACCCTGTTCGTCAGTGGTGATCTTCAGCTGCGGCAGGGGGTGGCCGGCCGGGCCGAAGATGACGCGCGCGCCGTCCGACAGGTCGAAGGTCGACTGGTGGCACGGGCAGAGCGCGTGGTGGGTCTGCTGCTCGTAGAGGCTGATCGGGCAGCCGACGTGGGTGCAGATCTTCGAGTAGGCGAGGATGCCCTCGAAGCCCTTCTCCCGGGACTTGTCGTCCTTGATGTCGTCCGGCGCGATGCGCACCAGCATCAGGGCGTCCTTGGCGATGGCCTGCTGGAAGTCCTCGTCGTGGACGTGCAGCCCCTCGGGCATGGCGAAGGTCAGCGAGCCGATGACGATGTCTTCGGCCTTCATCGGCAGGTTGGTGCTCATGTTGATGAGCTGCAGCGGCTTGGCCGGAGTCGCCTCCTTCCAGCCCGTCTCCTTCAGCTTCTTCTCGGGCAGCGGCCCGAGGTCGCGGAGCAGGACCACGCCGGAGAGCGGGACCAGCGCCATCGAGCCGATGAGGGTGTTGCGGATCATCTTCCGACGACCGAAGCCGGACTCGGCGGCACCGGTCTTGAACTGGTCGATGACGTCCGCGCGGACCTCGTCGTCGGCCTCGATCGGGTGACGCTCGGCCGGCAGCTCGACGTCCGACATCAGGGTGCGGGCCCAGTGGACCGCGCCCGCGCCGATCAGGAACAGCGCGACGCCCAGGGTCAGGCCGAGCGCGAAGTTCAGCGCGCTGACGTGACCGAGCGGGAAGATGTAGACGATCTTGTCGGGGTCGATGCCCACGTACGACGCGATGAAGCCGATGGTGGCGATCATCGAGATCACGAACATCAGCGACACCTGGCGCTCGGCGCGCTTGGCGGCCCGCTCGTCGATGTCGGTGCGACGGGGCTCGTGGGCCGGCAGGCCCGGGTCGGCGAACGGGTCGCCGTGCTCGGCGACCTCGCCGGCGGAGCCGTGGTGCTCCGGAAGCTTCTCTTCTGACATGTCGTGGCTCATGACTTCTTGGCCTTGGGGGTGTGGGCGGCGACCCAGATCGCGACCGCGATGAGCACGCCGAGACCGAAGATCCAGCCGAACAGGCCCTCGGTCACCGGACCGAGGCTGCCGAGCGTGAGACCGCCGGGGTTGGGCTCATCGTTGGTGGTGTGGCGGACGAAGGCCACGATCTGCTTCTTCTGCTCCTCGGGCATGGTGGTGTCCGGGAACGACGGCATGTTCTGCGGGCCGGTCTGCATGGCCTCGTAGATGTGCTTGGCGTCCACGCCCTCCAGCGACGGCGCGTACTTGCCCTTGGTCAGGGCACCACCCTGGCCGGCGAAGTTGTGGCACTGGGCGCAGTTGGTGCGGAACAGCTCGCCACCCTTGGAGATGTCCTCGGGGTTGGTCGAGGTGTACTGCTCCTGGGTCGGCGTCACCGGGCCGGGGCCGAGCGAGGCCACGAAGGCGGCGAGCTGGTCGATCTCGGCCTGCGAGTAGATGTTCTTCTTGCGCGGGACCTGCGAGCCGGGCTGCTGGGCCGGCATGCGGCCGGTGGCGACCTGGAAGTCGACGGCGGCGGAACCGACGCCGACCAGGCTCGGGCCGTCGCTGCTGCCCTCGCCGTTCAGGCCGTGGCAGGACGAGCAGCCGACGGCGAAGAGCTTCTTACCCTCGTCGATCGCGAGCGACTGCGCGGCGACGTCGGCCTGCGCCTTGCCGGCGGGCGCGAACACGGCGTACAGCCCCCCGGTTGCCGCCAGGGCGAGAAGTAGGACGACCAGCGCCGCCAATGGGTGGCGCCGTCGTGCGGAGAGCTTTTTCACGGAATAACCCCGGTGTCAGGATCTGGTCGACTGGTGGGTGCACCCGGCTGCCGGTCTGGCCGGCACGAGGCGGCCCGGCTAGGGCTGCGCGCGCGGTCGGTCGGTGGGAGCGTCGGCACCGGCAGAAGCGGCCCTGCGCCGGTGAGGGCGGGGGCCGCAGCCGGTGGCCAGCGACCTGATCAGCTGGTTACTTGATCAGGTAGATGGTCGCGAACAGGCCGATCCACACGACGTCGACGAAGTGCCAGTAGTACGACACCACGATGGCGGCGGTGGCCTGCTCGTGCGTGAAGCGCTTGGCTGCGTACGTCCGTCCCAGGACCAGCAGGAAGGCGATCAGACCACCCGTCACGTGCAGACCGTGGAAGCCGGTGGTCAGGTAGAACACCGTGCCGTACGGGTCGGAGGACAGCGAGAGGCCGTCCTTCTTGACCAGCTCGGTGTACTCGAAGATCTGACCGCCGATGAAGATCGCGCCCATCACGAAGGTGATGACGAACCACGAGCGGAGCTTCTTCACGTCCCCGCGCTCGGCGGCGAACACGCCGAGCTGGCAGGTCAGCGAGGAGAGCACCAGGATCGTGGTGTTGACCGAGGAGAAGGGCACGTTGAGGGCGTGCGCCTTCTCGGTCCAGAACTCCGGCCCCTTGACGGAGCGGAGCGTGAAGTACATCGCGAAGAGGGCCGCGAAGAACATCAACTCGGAACTGAGCCAGACGATCGTTCCGACGCTGACCATGTTCGGCCGGTTGACCGATCCGTGCGCGTGCCCGGTTTCTACTGCTGTTGCTGTCGCCACGACGGACATTATGTCGGTCCCTTATTCCGTCTTCACGCCGGGGGGTCTCCCTCGGAGTGTCCGGTGCGTGCGGTATGCCCGCTTGGGGGGCACCCAGGTGCCCGGACGGCACCTGAGCAGCGGCGTGTCCCTTTTCTGACGGTTCCTCGGAGGGCCCTTGGACCCCGTTGCCCAGCGTGTCGATGCACGGTCGGCGCAGTGCCCGGAGGTAGGGGAGCGGGCCCGGCTGTCGGCCGTCCGGGTGGACTGCGCGTGGCCGGGTGACGGGGCGTCCTCCGGGCGGGTGAGCCCCGGGCGCGGCGCCTTGAGGAGGAACGCGCGCGGGGGAGGGCTCGGCCGGGGGTGATCCGGAGTAGCATCCGGGTCAGGCGAACGTGGTCCGGATCACACTTGAGGGAGCAGGGTCAATGGCGTACACGACCGATGAGACGCTCACCGTCCTCGTCTACAGCGACGACCGCAACACCCGCGAGCAGGTGCTGACGGCGCTCGGCCGCCGGCCCGCCGAGGATCTGCCGGAGCTGTCCTACCTGGAGTGCGCGACCACCCCCGCGGTGCTGCGGGCGCTGGAGAAGGGCGGCGTCGACCTCTGCATCCTGGACGGCGAGGCGGTGCCGGCCGGCGGGCTCGGACTCGGGCGCCAGCTCAAGGACGAGATCTACGGCTGCCCGCCGGTGCTGGTGCTGATCGGCCGGCCGCAGGACTCCTGGCTGGCCGCCTGGAGCCGGGCCGACGCGGCGATCTCGCGCCCGGTCGACCCGGTCGCGCTGGCCGGGGCGGTGGCCACGCTGCTGCGGGCGCGCCTGGCCAAGCGGGCCCCCGCGACGCGCTGAGCGGCGCCGTCTCAGTACTAGAGAAGACAGGGCCGGAGGTACCCCGCCGCTCGATAGGCTGACTCCATCCGTACGGACGTCCCCCCTGGGGGAACCGACAACAGCTGGAGTCAGCCATGGTGAACGTGAACCCTGCGAACGGTGGTACCGACCCCGCGCAGGTGGTCCGCACCTGGCCGGACCTCCTGGCGGCGCTGTTGAAGGGGGAGGACCTCGACCGCTCGGCCACCGCGTGGGCGATGGACCGGATCATGAGCGGCGAGGCGTCCCCCGTCCAGGTCGCCGGGTTCATGGTGGCGCTGCGGGCCAAGGGCGAGACGGTCGACGAGATCAGCGGCCTGGTGGACGCGATGTACGCGCACGCCGAGCCGCTGGACATCCCGGGCCCGGCGGTGGACATCGTCGGTACCGGCGGCGACCGCGCCAAGACCGTCAACATCTCCACGATGTCCGCGATCGTCGCCGCGGCCGCCGGTGCCAAGGTGGTCAAGCACGGCAACCGGGCGTCCTCCTCGGCGAGCGGGTCGTCGGACGTGCTGGAGAAGCTCGGCATCGCCCTGGACCTGTCGGCCCGGCGGGTCGCCGAGGTGGCCGAGGAGGTCGGGCTCACCTTCTGCTTCGCGGCGAGGTTCCACCCGTCGATGCGGCACGCCGCCACCGCCCGGCGCGACCTCGGGGTGCCGACCGCGTTCAACATCCTCGGCCCGCTGACCAACCCGGCGAAGGTCACCGCGCACGCCGTCGGCTGCTTCGACACCCGGCTCGCCGGGCTGATCGCGGGCGTCCTCGCCCGGCGCGGCTCCACGGCGCTGGTCTTCCGCGGCGACGACGGCCTGGACGAGCTGACCGTCACCACGACGTCGCAGGTGTGGATCGTGCGGGACGGCATCGTCACCGAGACCGCCTTCGACCCGCGGGACGTCGGCATCGAGCTCGTCGGCATCGAGGCGCTCCGCGGGGCGGACGCCTCCTACAACGCCGAGGTCGCGCGCCGGCTGCTGGCCGGGGAGCGCGGGCCGGTGCGGGACGCCGTCCTGCTCAACACGGCGGCGGCGCTGGTGGCGCTGGACCTGACGGACGCGCCGCTCGCCGAGCAGCTGGCGGCCGGCATGGAGCGGGCCGCGGCGGCCGTGGACTCGGGCGCGGCGCAGGAGCTGCTGCGGCGCTGGTCGGAGGCCACCGGCCGGGACTGACAAGCGAGTTGAGGGGCCCGTGGCAGTTCGTCGCCGCGGGCCCCTTCGGCTGTCCGGATGGTGGATGCCTGTTTGACCACCGGGCGGACGCGACCTAGAGTCCTGTCCAGGTCATGAGTGACAGCGACAAGCCCCAGCTTGCTGTCCGGCAACCCTCCGTCCGTGGCGGGGTGCCCTGGGTGAGGACCGGGCCGCGCGGCGAACCGTCCGCGAGGCAAGCGCGGACGCCCGACGACTAGCACTCCCGGGGTCCCTCGACCTCCGAAGGAGTGCATCCTCATGTCCCTTGCCACCGAAATCTGCGCCCCCCTGGCCGTCCTCGGCCACGACGTCCAGGTGCCGCTCGTCAACGGCGAGAAGGTCGGCTACGCGCCGCTCGACTACGCGGCCAGCTCGCCGGCGCTGCAGCGGGTGTGGGACGACGTCGCCGCGTACGCCCCCTACTACGGCAGCGTGCACCGCGGCGCCGGGTACCTCTCGCAGCTGTCCACCGACCTGTTCGAGCAGAGCCGCCGGACCGTCGGCGAGTTCCTCGGCCTGCGCGAGGGCGACCAGGTGGTCTTCACCCGGGCCACCACCGACTCGCTCAACCTGCTCGCCGCCGCGCTGCCGGCCGGCACCCGGGTGTTCGCGTTCGAGACCGAGCACCACGCCTCGCTGCTGCCCTGGGCCCACGCCGGGCTCGACGTCACCTACCTGCGCGCTCCCCGCTCGCACGCCGAGGCCGTCGCCGCGCTGGACGCCGCGCTCGCCGGGGCGCCCGAGGGCCCGAAGCTGCTGTGCGTCACCGGCGCCTCGAACGTCACCGGCGAGCTGTGGCCGGTCGCCGAGCTCACCGCGACCGCGCACCGGCACGGCGCCCGGGTGGTGCTGGACGCCGCGCAGCTCGCCCCGCACCACCGGGTCTCGGTGGCCGAGCTGGACGTCGACTGGATCGCCTTCTCCGGCCACAAGATCTACGCGCCGTTCGGTGCCGGGGTGCTGGCCGGCCGGGCGGACTGGCTGGACGCGGCCGAGCCGTACCTGGCCGGCGGCGGCGCGACCCGGACGGTGGCCCGGGAGGCCGACGGCTCGGTGGCCGTCCAGTGGCACACCGGCCCGGCCCGGCACGAGGCCGGCTCGCCGAACGTCATCGGCGCCTACGCCATCGCGTCCGCCTGCCGGGCGCTGAGCGAGGCCGGCTTCGACGCGCTGGAGGCCCGCGAGCAGGCGCTGATCGCCCGGCTCACGGCCGGGCTGGCGGAGATCCCGCAGGTCAAGGTGCTGAGCCTGTTCGGCTCCGACTCGGCGCGGGTGGGCGTGCTGTCCTTCGTCGTCCGGGGCTGGAACAGCTCGCACTTCTCGGCCGCGCTCTCCGCCGAGTACGGCATCGGCGTGCGCGACGGGCTGTTCTGCGCGCACCCGCTGGTGCGCACGCTGCTCGGCGACGAGGACGTGGCGCCGTCCGAGTGCGGCGCGCCGGAGCCGTCGCTGCCGGGCGAGCGCAGCCTGAACGCCATCCGGGTCAGCTTCGGCGCCGGGACCCCGGACGAGCACGTCGACCGCTTCCTGACCGCCGTCCGCGAGCTGGTCACGGACGGCGCGGCGTGGAACTACCGGAACGAGGGCGGCCGTTGCGTCGCCGACACTCGCCGTGAGGACTGAGGACTGAGGACTACTCGTCCAGGCCGAGCGCGAACGCGGCCTCCAGGTCGTGCTGGGAGTAGGTGCGGAAGGCGATCTGGGTCTCGGTGTGGGCGACGCCCGGGACCTTGTTCAGCCGGCCCGGGATGACGTCGGCCAGGTCGTCGTGCTTGCGCACCCGCACCATCGCGACCAGGTCGTAGCCGCCGGTCACCGAGTACACCTCGCTGACGCCCTCGATGGCGGCGATGGCCTCGGCGATCTCCGGGATGCGGTCGACACTGGTCTTGATCAGGACGATGGCGGTGATCACTGTTCCGGCTCCTTCGTGGGGTGGCGCCAGCGTATCGGGCCTCAGCCGGGTCGTCTCGGGGGGTGACCGACGACGGTGCAGGCGTAGAGGAAGCCGGCACAGAAGCCGATCACGTGGACCAGGTAGGCGACCCCGGGCCCGGCCGAGTGCACCGACCACCACTGCAGGGCGAACCAGAGGCCCAGCACGAGCCAGGCCGGGAACCGCAGCGGCAGGAAGAGCAGCAGCGGGACGAGCGTCGTCACCCGGGAGCGCGGGTGGAAGCGCAGGTAGGCGCCCAGGACGGCGGAGATCGCGCCGGAGGCTCCGATCAGGACGCGGGTGGAGTCCGCCGAGTGCGCCTCGGCGAGGGCGAAGCCGTACGTCGCGAGGCTCCCGGCGGCCAGGTAGAAGAGGAGGAAGCGGGCCCGGCCGACCCGCCGTTCGACGGTGGGGCCGAAGACGTGGAGGAAGAGCAGGTTGCCGGCCAGGTGCAGCCAGCCGGCGTGCAGGAAGAGGCCGGTGAGGACGGAGACGGCCGGGCGCTTGCCCGGCGTGGGAGCGGCCGGGCAGCCGGGGGCCGGGTCCGGGGCCTCGGCGAGCTGTTCGGCCGTCAGCGGGCGCCCGGCCAGCAGTTCGGCGGGGACGGCGCCCCAGCGCTGCTCGTACCGCTGCTCGGCGCAGAGCCGGGCCTGCCCGGTGCCGTAGAGGGGGTTGAGTCCGGCGGCCGGCCCGAACAGGAAGACCAGGGTGTTGAGCGCGATCAGGGCGTAGGTGACCGCCGGGGCGGGCACCGCGGGGCCGCCGTCCCGCGCGTCGGTGTGGCCGGGGGCCGCGAGCGCCATGCGGCCAAGCATCCCTCCGCGGGCCCTCCGTGACACCGCGCTGTACGGCAGGTGGACTAGCCGTCCCGATCGCCCGAACCGGTGGCCGTGATGGTTGCCCCAGGCAATAGGCTTGGGGCGGGCATTCCCGCCTCCCGCCGCCGATGCCGGGGCTCCGGGGGGAGCGCCTAGCCCACCCAGGGACCACCCGAGAGGACCCCCGATGACCGTCCCCGCTCTGACCGCCGAGACGCGTTGGCGCTGCACCCTGTGCGGCAACCTCACCCGCTTCGACGTGACCCGCTCCGCGCGGGTCACCGAGTTCCTGCACTTCGACCTGGCCGGCGAGTCCAAGGTCGAGGAGACCGAAGTCCTGAGCGAGACGGTCGAGACGGTGCGCTGCCGCTGGTGCAACGCGGTGGACCAGGTCGAGCTGGTCGCCCGCCCGGGCGCGGACGACGCGGCGGTCGAGGCCGAGCAGGGTTGATGCCCCGCCGGTGCGGTGGACGGTGCACGGCACGGCCGTCCGCCGCACGGGACAATACAGACAGAACGCACGGAGCGTGACGACAGGGACGGCGGCCGCGGGGCCGCACCCGTTGGACCAGGATCGGAGCCGAGGACGTGGTGGACGCAGCGAGGGAGCCCGCCGGACCGCAGGGGCAGCCCGCTGCGGAGCCGGCTGCCGGGGCGGCGGGGGCCGCCGACGGTGCCGCCGCGTCCGGAACCGCCGCGGACCCGGGAGCAGGCCGTCCCGCCGAGAAGCTCGACCGGCCGCTGCCGGAGGGCGTGCGCCGGCGCGTGGTCGGCCTGGCCGCGGACGCGCTCGGCGGACTGCCGCCCGGCGAGCTGCCGCAGAGCCTGCGTCAGTACGCCAAGTTCACCCCGGCCCGGCGGGCCAAGTACGCGGCCACGGCGATCGCGGCGGCGCTGGAGTCGGAGCCGGCCTTCCGGCTGCGGATAGCGGAGCGGCTGCGGCTGGGCCAGCCGGACCTGGTGAAGGCGCTGGAGTCGGGCAGCGTCCCCGGCGCCGCCGATCCGATGGACGTCGCGGCCGCCGCCTACCTGGTGCGGTCGGCGGGCTGGAGCCGGCTGGTCGCCGAGGCCGGCGAGGAGGCCGAGCGGGCCGGCGCCGAGGGCGCGGCCGCGGAGGCGGCCCGGCTGGTGGAGAAGCTGCAGGCCGAGCTGGCCGAGGTGCGGGCCGGGGCGCGCGCGGACCTGGACCGGCAGCGGGCCGAGTCCGAGGACGTCCGGCGGGAGGCCGACTCGCTGCGCAAGAAGGTGCGTTCGCTGGAGAGCGACACCCGCCGGGCGCAGGCCGAGACCCGTCGGCTGGCCGGTGAGCTGGAGGCGCTGCGCGCGCAGGCGGCGACCGAGCGCAGTGCGGCCGAGAGCGAGGCACGGCGGCTGCGGCACCGCGTCGGCGAGCTGGAGACCGCCGCCGAGCAGGGCCGCCGTTCGGCCCGCGAGGGGCGCAGCGTGGAGGACATGCGGCTGCGGCTGCTGCTGGACACCGTGCTGCAGTCGGCGCAGGGGCTGCAGCGCGAGCTGGCGCTGCCGGTGTCGCAGATCCGCCCGGCGGACCTGGTGGAGGCGGTGGTGCCGGGTTCGGCCTCGCCGCACGACGTGGCCCGGCGCGGGCTCGCGGAGGACGATCCGGCCCTGCTGGACCAGCTGCTGGCGATCCCGCAGGTGCACCTGGTGGTGGACGGCTACAACGTGACGAAGACCGGCTATCCGACGCTGCCGCTGGAGCAGCAGCGGCTGCGGCTGCTGGGCGGGCTGGCGATGCTGGCCCAGCGCACGCAGGCGGAGGTCACGTGCGTGTTCGACGGGCAGGACCTGGACGTGCCGGTGATCATGGCGCCGCCGCGCGGGGTCCGGGTGCGCTTCAGCCGGACCGGCGAGACGGCGGACGAGCTGATCAGACGCCTGGTGCGGGCCGAGCCGCAGGGCCGTCCGGTCGTGGTGGTCTCCGCCGACCGGGAGGTCGCGGAGGGCGTGCGGAAGGCGGGCGCGCGCCCGGTCGCCTCGGTTCTGCTGCTGAACCGGCTGGCGCGGCCCTGATTCCGTGCCGATGGGGATGACGGCCGCTCAGCGTCCGGTTTGCGGTGATGTGCGGATTCGGTGAAGCGGCGTGGGGGCTCGGAGTTCACGCCTTTGGGGGAGTGGCGCAATGCCTGGATGTTCACTAGGGTCTGGCGTCAAACCTATTTTCCGGATTTCTCACCCGAACCGGTGAGTCCATGGAAGAAGGAGCAGGTCCCTTGGCCTCCCACCGCCGTCCCAAGCAGCCGAGCCGCGCGCGGGTCTCCGTGCTCACCGCTGCTGCTGCGACCGCGGTCGCGCTCTCCGCCCAGGTGGCCGCGCACGCCGCGCCGCAGCCGAACAAGACGGACGTCAAGGCGCAGATCGACGAACTGCAGCAGGAGCAGGAGCAGGCCGCCGAGAAGTACAACGGCGCCAAGGAGCGGGCCGACCAGCTGCGCAAGCAGGCCGACCAGCTCCAGGACCAGGTGGCCCGCGGCCAGGAGCAGATGACCCAGCTTCAGACCGGCCTCGCCGGCGTGGCGGGCGAGCAGTACCGCACCGGCGGCATCGACCCGTCCGTCCAGCTGATGCTCTCCTCCGACCCGAACAACTACCTGGCCAAGGCCTCCAGCGTGCAGCAGGCCACCGCCACCGAGACCGACGCGCTCAAGGGCCTGCTGGACCAGCAGCGCCGCCTGGACCAGGAGAAGGCCGAGGCCGCCGCGGTGCTGGCCTCCCTGGACTCCACCACCAAGGACCTGAACCAGTCCAAGGCGGACGTCAACGCCAAGCTCAAGCAGGCCCAGGACCTCCTCAACTCGCTCAGCGCCTCCGAGCGCGCCGCGCTGAAGGCCCAGCAGGCCCAGGACGACCGCGCCTCGCGCGGCACCGACCGGGTCGACCTGAGCAGCCTGCCGCCGGCCAGCGGCTACGCGGCCGTGGCCGTGGCCAAGGCGATGAGCAAGCAGGGCTCGCCGTACGTGTGGGGTGCCGTCGGCTCCAGCACCTTCGACTGCTCGGGCCTGATGCTCTGGTCGTACGGCCAGGCCGGCGTCTCGCTGCCGCGCACCTCGCAGGAGCAGGGCCACTACGGCACCCGGGTGCCCTCGCTGGACCAGGCCCAGCCCGGCGACCTGGTGATCTACGGTCCCGACATGCACCACGTCGCGATGTACATCGGCAACGGCATGGTGGTGCACGCGCCGCACACCGGCGACGTCGTCAAGGTGATGAAGGCCGACGCGATGCCGATCAACACCATCCGCCGGGTCTGACTCGCCGACACGCCGCGGGCCGGCGCGACGGCCCTGTGATCCGCGCCACCTCCCGAGTGGGGGTGGCGCGTTCGCTTGAGCGCGTTTCCCTGCGTTTCGCCGCGTTCGCGTGACAAGTGATCAGCCTTGCGTGCTGCTGCGATCACCTTCTGTCATCTTCACAAAAGAACTTGGTTATTCTTCCGCCTTTTTTCTGACAAGGATTTGAACCGATCACGGTTCAGTTACTAGGGTCGTGACCCGGACCACCGCACTGTCGATCGCCCAGCCAGGGTGGCGGCGGTGGTTCCCGCCGAGTTCGTGAAGCAGCGGGACGGGTCGAAGCGACCGTCCGACAGGGGAGCCCAGTGACAGGGGGCGCTGTGGAGCGGAGCCGGGGAACCACGTTCCTCCGGGGTGAATCGGCGCCAGGTCGGCCGGTGGAACGGCCGTGAGGCGTCGTAGGGCATGCTTCCGGCCCGAACCCGTCAGCTCACCCGGTAGGCGGACGTAGGAAGAAGGAGTCCGCCTTCGTGGCGTCCCATCGTCGTCCCAAGCCCGCCGGCCGTGCCCGAGTTTCCTTCCTGACCGGAGTTGCCGCGGCAGCCGTCGCCCTCTCCGCGCAGTCCGGCGCCCACGCCGACCCCGCGCCGACCAAGGACCAGGTCAAGGAGCAGGTCGACCAGCTCAACGAGCAGGCCGAGGTGGCGACCGAGCAGTACAACGCCGCCCAGGCCAAGCAGCAGGAGCTGCAGAAGCAGGTCAGCGGCCTGCAGGACCAGGTGGCCCGCCAGCAGGAGCAGGTGACCGACCTCCAGGGCGGCCTCGCCCAGATCGCCGGCGAGCAGTACCGCAACGGGGGCATATCCCCGACCGTCCAGCTGATGTTCTCGTCCAAGCCGGACAACTTCCTCAGCCAGGCCGACGCCCTGAACCAGGCCGGCAGCACCCAGAAGGGTCAGCTGAAGGAGCTCCAGGACCAGCAGCGCAAGCTGGACCAGGACCGCACCGAGGCCCAGGGCAAGCTCGCCGAGCTGGACGCGACCACCCAGCAGCTGAAGGCGTCCAAGGAGCAGATCCAGGGGAAGCTGACGGCCGCCCAGAACCTCTTCAACACCCTGTCCGAGCAGGAGCGCCAGGCCATCAAGGCGGCCGAGGACAAGGCCGCCGCCGATGCCAAGGCCAAGGCCGACGCCGCGAAGGCCCAGCAGGCCGCCGCCGACCGCGCCTCCCGCGACAGCAGCCGCACCGACCTCGGCTCGGCCCCGTCGTCCTCGCCGGTCGCCAAGCCGCCGGCGGCGGGCAGCTCGCGCGGTGCCGCCGCGCTGTCCTACGCCGCCACCAAGATCGGCAGCCCGTACGTCTGGGCCGCCACCGGCCCGAACTCCTTCGACTGCTCGGGCCTGATGGTCTGGGCCTTCGACCAGGCCGGCGTCTCGCTGCCGCGTACCTCGCAGGAGCAGGCCGGCGCCGGGACCCGGATCGGCACGGACCTCTCCCAGGCCCAGCCCGGCGACCTGCTGATCTTCTTCAACGACGCCCACCACGTCGGCATCTACGCCGGCAACGGCCAGGTGCTGCACGCGCCCAAGCCGGGTGCGAGCGTCCGCTACGAGGCGGTCACCAACATGCCGCTCTCGTCCATCGTGCGGGTCTGATTCCCCGCTCGGCTTCCCGCAGGCCCGGCCCTCCTCCCCGGAGGTCCGGGCCTGCGGCGTTTCCTTTCCTCGGACTGGTGTCCGATTCAGGGTCAAATATTCGGGTTGGGAGGGGTTTGGACTCGGTTGCCCGGACTCGCTAACGTCTGCCACCGGACTCCCGCTCCAGGACCGCCCGCTTGGGTGCGGCGGCGGGACCGGTCCGCAGGATTGGAGCAGCCGCCGCCATGCCCGTGCACCGCCGTTCCCAACTGCTCGCCCGTGCGCTGGTGCTGACCGCGGCCGCCACCACCGCCCTGGGCGTCACGACGGGCGGCAGCGCCCAGGCCGCCCCCGGCTCCCCGGACGCGCCCAGCCGCAAGGACGTCAAGGCGCAGGTCGAGCAGCTGTACAACGAGGCCGAACAGGCGTCGGAGAAGTACAACGCTGCGCAGGAGGCCCAGCAGCGGCTCCAGGGCGAGACCACCGTCCTCCAGGGCGAGATCGCCGCCGCCCAGGACCAGCTGAACCAGCTGCGCGGCGACCTCGCCACCGTGGCCGGCGCCGAGTACCGCTCCGGCGGCATGGCGCAGACCGTCCAGCTGATGCTCGCCACCGACCCGGAGGGCTACCTCGCCCGCGCCCGGAGCCTCGACCAGGCGACCGAGCGGCAGAACGAGACGCTGCACGAGCTGGTGACCCGTCAGCGCGGGCTCGACCAGCGCCGCACCGAGACCGCCGCCAAGCTCGCCGAGCTGGACCAGGCCCGCCGGACGCTCGCCGACAGCAAGCAGGAGATCCAGCAGCGGCTGGCCAAGGCCCAGCGGCTGCTCAACAGCCTGGGCGCCGCCGAGCGCTCCCGGATGGCCGCGCAGGACGCCCAGGAGGCCGAGCAGCGCGCGACCCGCGGCACCGACCGGCTGGACCTCGGCACCACCCCGCCCGCCTCCGAGCGCGGGGCGGCGGCGCTCGCGGCGGCGGTGCGGATGATCGGGTCGCCGTACGTGTACGGGTCCACCGGCCCCCGCGCGTTCGACTGTTCCGGTCTGATGTACTACAGCTGGCGGCAGGCGGGAGTGAGCCTGCCGCGCACCTCGCAGGCCCAGGCCTACGCCGGCCAGCGGGTGAGCCTGTCCGAAGCGCGACCGGGAGACCTGGTGATCTTCTACCGGGACATGCACCACGTCGGCATGTACGCCGGCGGCGGGGTGATCGTGCACGCCCCGTACCCGGGGGCCAGGGTGCGGTACGAGAGCGTCAACGCGATGCCCGTCGCGGGGGTGGTCCGGCTCTGAGCCCGACCCCGTCCGGACCGGACGCGATACGGCCCTGCGTGCTGTCCCGGCGAGGCGCCCTGCTGCTCGCCGCCGGAGGGCTGACCCAGCTGTCGCTGCCGCCCGTCGCCCCCGCGGCGGCCGGTCGGGGGCTCGGCGGGGCGGACGAGCGGACCGAGGTGGCGGCGGTGCTGGACGAACGCGCGCGCGAGCTGTCGGCCACCACCGGACTGCCGCTGACCGCCGGCTACCGCAACCTCGTCGTCTCCCCGGGCACGGGCCCCGGCCGGCTGACCGTCACGGCCGACCTGGACGTCCGGGTCACCGGCTACGACGAGTACCCCGCCGTCTACCCCCGCCGCCTCACGCTGACGCGGGCCGACGGCTGGCGGGTCGAGCGCGAGGACGCCGCGAGCGGGCCGCCGGCGCTCTGGGACTTCGGGACGGGACGGTCCGCGCGCGGCGCGCAGTGCCTGGTGCTCGGCCTCGCCGCCGGACCGGACCCGGCCGGGCCGGTCGCGATCGGCGACCGCGCCGTCCCCGCGGTGAGCGCGGTCTGGGGCACCGGCTGGGCGGGCCGACTGCTGCTGGAACTGCCCGCCACCGAGCCGCAGTTCGCCCGCCTGCTGGAGGCCGACCCGGCCGGCTGGACGGGCATGGCGGCGGTCACCGTGGCCGCCCCCGGCGCGCCCTCGCACACCCCGGCCGACCGGGTGCTGATCAACCCCGAGGCGTTCGGGCGGCTCAGCGACTTCGGCCGCCAGGTGGTCGTCACCCACGAGACCACCCACGTCGCGACCCGGGCCGACACCCGGGCCTGGACGCCGCTGTGGCTCTCCGAGGGCGTCGCCGACTGGACGGCCTACCGCGACTCCGGCCGCACGCCCCGCCAGATCGCCCCCGAGCTGGCCCGGGACGTGGCCGCGGGAAGGGTGCCCACGGCCCTGCCCGCCGACCGCGACTTCGCCGCGGGCACCACCGGCATCGCCCAGGCCTACGAACAGGCCTGGCTCGCCTGCCGGCTGATCGCCGCCCGCTTCGGCACCGCCCGCCTGGTCGCGTTCTACCGCGCGGTGGGCGCGGCGGACGGCGCGGGGGAGGACCGCGACCAGCGGATGGACCGGCTGTTCCGGGCCGAACTGGGCCTCGGTAAGGACGAGTTCACGCGGCTGTGGGTGGCCGAGGTAGCCGCCCTCAACGCCTAGGGCGGCTAACGCCCGGCCGGGGTGTTGGGCCGGTCGATCCCGTCGAGCAGGTCCTGCTCGTAGGCGATGCCCGGGCGGACCGGGTAGGAGCCGGCCGGGACGGGCTCCGGCTGCGTCAGCACGACGGTCGGCGGCAGCCGGTCCGTGCCCCGCGTGGAGCGCCAGAGGCGGACGCAGGACAGGACCGTCGCCGCCAGCAGGAGCAGGTTGCGCGCCGACAGGACGGCGATGGCCGCCGGGTCGCTCGCGAGGACCTGGGTGAACATCAGCGGGAATTCGAGCAGCGTGAGCGGCGCCGCGAGCAGGATCAGCAGTGCCACCGGCCGCTGGCTGCTGCCGCGGACCGTCAGGCAGACCGCCGCGACGCCGATCAGCCAGACCAGGTACTGCGGACTGATCACCCGGCTGGTGACGGTGAAGATCAGCAGCGCGGTCAGCGCCGCGTCGTACATCGTGGCCGCGTTGCGGCGCTTGGCGGTGTAGCGCCACAGCAGCAGCCACGCGAAGCCCAGCACGGTGCCGGCCATCATGACCTTGCCGACGACGCCGACCCAGGGCCCGAGCATCTCGGCCGAGCCGTAGTTCATCGTCACCCGGCCGTCCCAGCCGCCCGCGATCCGCGCGTAGTGCAGCGGCAGCGCGCCGAGCGACTCGACCTCGACGCCGCGGTCCTTCTGGAACGCCAGGAAGCCGAAGGCGCCGTTCATCCCGGCGGCCAGCAGGAAGCCCAGCGAGACGGTGGTGGCCGCCGCGAGCGTCCAGGAACGGCCGGTGCGGCGGCCGGAGGGGGTGCCGATCAGGCCGAGCAGCGGCCAGATCTTGACGATCCCGCCGAGGCCCAGCAGCATCCCGCCGACGGCCGGGCGGCGGATCAGCGCCAGCAGGCCGGCCACCGCGCTCGCGGTGACGATGATGTCGAAGCGGTTGTAGATCATCGGGCCGAGCAGCGGCACGGCCACCACCCACAGCCAGGCGCCGGTGAGCGCCCGGCCCCGGCGCAGGCCGGTGCGGACCAGCAGGGCCATCACGAGGGCGTCGGCGACCCCGCAGATCACCCAGAACGAGACCACGTACGACCACGGCAGCAGGCCGGGCAGCAGGATCACCAGGGCGGCGCCGGGCGGGTACTGCCAGGTGACGTCGTCGAACGGGAAGGTGCCGGTCTGCAGGACGCCGTACCAGGCGTGGTAGATCATCCAGACGTCCGCGGTGACGTCGCCGCCCGGCGAGCGCAGCACGCCGGTCACGAACAGCAGCAGCAGCGTCCGGGTGCCCGCCCAGGTGGCGACGAGTGCCGCGAGCGCCCCGAGCGGGCGGCCCGTGCGGGCACGGGAAGTACCGGTCTCGATGGCCGGGGCCAACTCCACAGCGCTCCCTCGTTCGTCTCGGACGTCCCCACCGGAGGCGTCGCGCGACGGACGCCCGGGCCGCCGTCCTCAGCGGCTCAGGTACTAGGACTGACCCGGGGGTGGAACGGTTGCCGTGCGTGCTTCCGTTCCCGGCGGGTCATGGTGTTGACCTATCGTACGGATCACCCAGCGGTACACCGAGCACCCCCCGACCGAGCGAGCCGTGGCCTGATGCACAGAACCTTGATCGTCACCAACGACTTCCCGCCGCGACCCGGCGGCATCCAGGCCTTCGTGCACAACATGGCCGTCCGTCAGCCCGCCGGGAGCATCGTGGTCTACGCCTCGACCTGGCGCGACGGCACCGAGGTCGCGCGCTTCGACGCCGAGCAGCCGTTCCCGGTGATCCGGGACCGGACGAAGGTGATGGTTCCCACACCGCGGGTCACCCGGCGGGCCGCCGAGATCCTCCGCGCGGAGAAGTGCGACTCGGTCTGGTTCGGCGCCGCCGCGCCGCTCGGCCTGATGGCGCCCGCGCTGCGCCGGGCCGGGGCCGGGCGGCTGCTGGGCATGACGCACGGGCACGAGGCCGCCTGGGCCCAGCTGCCGGCCGCCCGGCAGTTGCTGCGCCGGATCGGCGCGGGCACCGACGTGCTGACGTACCTGGGTGAGTACACCCGCTCCCGGATCGCGGGCGCGGTGGGACCGGAGGCCGCCGGCCGGATGGTGCAGCTGCCGCCGGGCGTGGACGAGACGACCTTCCACCCGGCCTCCGGGGGCGCCGAGGTGCGCCGCCGGCTGGGGCTGGCGGACCGGCCGGTGGTGGTGTGCGTCTCGCGCCTGGTGCCGCGCAAGGGCCAGGACACCCTGATCGAGGCGATGCCGCAGATCCTCGCCGACGTGCCGGACGCGGTGCTGCTGATCGTCGGCGGCGGCCCGTACCGGGCGGACCTGGAGAAGCTGGCCGACGCCAGGGGCGTGCGCGCCTCGGTGCGCTTCACCGGCTCCGTGCCGTGGGAGGAGCTGCCCGCCCACTACGGCGCCGGGGACGTCTTCGCGATGCCCTGCCGGACGCGGCGCGGCGGGCTCGACGTCGAGGGCCTCGGCATCGTGTACCTGGAGGCCTCGGCGACCGGTCTGCCCGTCGTGGCCGGCGACTCCGGCGGCGCGCCGGACGCGGTGCTGGAGGGCGAGACCGGGTACGTCGTGCCGGGTGGCTCGGCGTCGGCGGCGGCCGAGCGGATCGTCCGGCTGCTGCACGACGAGGAGCTGCGGCGGCGGATGGGCGAGGCCGGACGGCGCTGGGTGGAGCGCTCCTGGCGCTGGGACCTGCTGGCCGGGCGGCTGACCTCGCTGCTCGCGGTGGAGCGGTAGCGATCACGGACGCGCGAACGGGCCCGCCTCCTCGTCGGGAGGCGGGCC
>NZ_JBHWGV010000152.1:0-18731 GCF_042732955.1 Kitasatospora sp. NPDC059747
CTCGGGGGCGCTGTTCCGCCGCGGCCCCGGGGCGCGCCCGGCCGCGCGCCGCGGCGGGTGCGCCGGGCTCGGGGTCACTCGGGCTCGGGCCTTGCGGGCTCAGGCCTTCCGGGCTCGGGCCCTGCGGGTTCGGGCCCTGCGGGTTCGGGCCCTGCGGGTTCGGGCCCTGCGGGTTCGAGCCTTCCGGGCTCGGGCCCTGCCGGCTCAGGCCTTCCGGGCCTCGATGAGGAAGCGGGCCGAGTGCGCGACGAACGGCCCGTCCGTGCGGATCAGCGCGTCCAGTTCGCGCAGGCGCTCGTGGTACGCCTCGACGGTGAAGCCCGGGACCATCCAGATCACCTTGCGCAGGAAGTACACCACCGCGCCGACGTCGAAGAACTCCATCCGCAGCCGCTCCGAACGCAGGTCCACGACCTCCAGCCCGGCGGCCCGCGCGGCGGCGCTCTCGTCCTCGGGGCGGCGGCTCCTGCGCGCCTCGGGCTGCGGGCCGATGAAGTACTCGACCAGCTCGAAGCCGGAGGCCGGGCCGACGTGCTGCGCGAGGTAGGTGCCGCCGGGCCGCAGCACCCGGGCGATCTCCGCCCAGTGCGCCTTCACCGGGTGCCGGCTGCTGACCAGGTCGAACGCCCCGTCCGCGAACGGCAGCGGCGGCTCGTCCGGGTCGGACACGACGACGGCGCCGAGCGGGTGCAGCAGCTTCGTCGCCCGCGCCACGTTCGGCGGCCACGACTCGGTGGCCACCATCACCGCCGGGAAGTTCCCCGCCCCGGCCAGCACCTCACCACCGCCCGTCTGGACGTCGAGCGCCGCGTCGACCCGCGCCAGCCGCTCGCCCAGCAAGCGCTGGTAACCCCAGGACGGCCGCTCCTCGGTGGCCCGCCCGTCGAGCCAGGAGAAGTCCCAGCCGTCCACGGACACCGCCGCGGCCTCAGCGATCAGATCCTCGAAGGTGCGCATGCCCGTATCCTCGCCCGCACGCCGCTGCCCGGCCAGCCGGTCGTGCCGTCAGGCCCCCGCCGCCGCGCTGATCCTGCTCACGAACCCCGGCACGATCCGCAACCCGCCCGCCGCGATCAGCCCGGACACGTCCTGCGCCCCGCCGGCGTCCGCCTCGAACGCGACCACGACCGCCGGCACCTCACCGCAGCTCCGCTCGACCAGCCGCAGTTCCTCCGGCGTCGGTGCGCGGAACACCGGATCGTGGAAGTCCGCCGGGCACGCGACGTAGAGGGGATCGTCGAACACCAGCTCCAGCCCGTGGTGGTAGCCCAGGTCGTACCCGGCCGCCAGCCGCAACCGCCCAGGCCGCCAGGAGAACACGTCCCAGTCCCACCAGGACCCCTCCGGCAACTCGATCGTGTCCAAAACCGCTGTCCTCCGCCCCTCGACCGGGAGAGGATGATCCCATGTCGAACCAGCAGCCCGAAGAACCTCCGTACGGCCACTGCGTGGTGGCCAACGTGGCCGGGCAAACCACCCACGGCAGGGGCGGGCTGGACCTCCAGCGCGGCCTGAAGCACTTCGCGCCCGGTGCCAAGCTGTGGATCGCCCCGCCGCGCTGGGACCTCGGCGGCGGCCAGGTCGTGGTCGCCGGGCGGCACCGGGACAACAGCCGGCGGTACGTCACGCTCGTCACCGACATGCGCCACCTGGAGAACTTCCGGTCCCAGGAGGTCTTCAGCCCCGCCCTGCTGCGCGCGCTGACCCGACAGGGCCCCGGCGAGCCCCGTGGTCTGTGGACCGCCGAGCGGGCCGAGGAGTTCGCGACCCACCACAACGTCCCGCGCCTGGAGGTCCGCCTCGACGGCCACTACACGGCAGCGTTGGCCACCGTCCCGGAACCGCCGCCGATGGAGCTGGAGCACGACGGCAGGACATACTACCTCGCCCACCTCAACGCCAACAGCGCCCGGTACTCGAGCCTGCCTCCGCCCGAGGAGCCCGCATGTCGATGAGCCGATCCCCCACCGGCCGGTTCTACGACGAGTTCGCGGCGGGCTACCACCTCCTCTACCCGGACTGGGAGGCCTCCGTCGCCCGGCAGGGCGCCGCCCTGGACGGCCTCGTCCGCGGTCGGCTCGGCGACCAGCTCGGCGACCGACCGGCCACCGTGCTCGACTGTGCCTGCGGCATCGGGACCCAGGCGATCGGGCTCGCCGCCCTCGGCCATCACGTCACCGGGACCGACCTCAGCCCGGCCGCCGCCGCACGCGCCACCCGTGAGGCCGCCGGCCGCGGTCTCCGGCTGCCCGCCGCCGCTGCCGACATGCGCCGGCTCCCGTTCCCCGATGCCACGTTCGACGTCGTCGTGTGCGCCGACAACGCGCTCCCGCACCTCCTCACCGCCGACGACGTCCGCGCCGCCCTCACCGACATGCGCCGCACCCTCCGCAGCGGCGGCCTGCTCCTCCTCACCACCCGTCCCTACGACGACCTGCGCCGCGGGCGCCCGACCTCCACGCCGCCCCAGACCGCCGAACGCGACGGCCAGCGGTCCGTCATCTTCCAGCTCTGGCACTGGCACGAGGACGGCGAGCGCTACAACCTCGAACTCTTCCGGATGGCCCCGGACGCCACCGGCGAGTGGCGCACCGAAGTACACCGCTCCACCTACTGGGCGCTCACCCAGGCCCAGTTGACCGCCTTCGCCGCAGAGGCGGGCTTCATCGACCCGACCTGGGCCCCGCCGGAGGAGACCGGCTTCTTCCAGCCGGTGCTCATCGCCCGCGTGCCCTGACCTGAGCCGGCGGCCCGGCGGCTGCGGCTGCCCCCCCGGATCGCCGGATCGCTCCGCGCCTCTGCTCATCGCCTCCCGTCCACGAGCGCCGCCACCGCCTCGGCCACGCGGGCCGCGCCCTGCTCGCCCGCCATGCGCCGGGCCGCCGCCTCCGCACGCGTGCGGTGCGTCCGGTCGTCGACGGCCAGGCGAATGGCTGCCGCCAGGCGCTCCGCCGTCAGGTCGGCGTACGGGACCGGTCGCGGGGCCGCGCCGGCGGCGGCCAGACGAGCGGCCCAGAAGGGCTGGTCCGGCGGGGGGGGGCGGGGCGGCTCAGGTCTCGCGCTGCGGGTGGTACTCGGACTCGGGTATGCCGAACGTCCACGCGACCCCGGCCCGGGCGGTGCGGGTACTGGGCGGCACCCGCAGCCAGTAGGTGCGGAAGGTGCCGTCCGGCTCGGCCGTGGAGTTGACGACCTCGACCATGACGACGGGCTCGTCGCCGGGCATGACGATCCGCCACAGGACGCCGGTCTCGTCGCGGTGGAGCGGCTCGGCGCCGGCGTCGGCGAGGTAGCGGTCGTAGCCGTAGTGCTCCAGCAGGACGCGGCGCAGCTCGGCGTTCTCCTCGGTGCGGATCCGCTCGACGGTGATGTCGGCCAGGCCGGCCAGGAACTCGGCGGGGACGGGCATGCCGCGCCAGGCGTACAGGGCGAAGCCGTCGGGGTGGGCGAGGGCCGGGCCGTCGGCGCGGTCGAGGCGGCCGGCCTCGTCGCGGTGGAGCTCGACGGGCCGCTCGCTGATCAGCACGACGTCCTCGTAGGGCCACCACCAGCCGGCCGTGCGGGCGGCCTCGGCCAGCGGGGCGACGGCGCCGTCGAGCGCCCCGGCGGCCTCGAAGGCGGCGAACCAGGGCGCGTCGTGCGGTCCGCGGACGGCGTCGAGCAGCGCGAGGCGGACCGTGGTGCGCCGGGCACGGGCCGTCCGTTCGTCGTCGGACGGCGCGCCGGGATCGGTCTCGGGGGCGAGCCGGTCGAGGACGGCGTTGCGCACGCGGTCGGCGAGCGGGGTGGTGACCGGGCCGAGTTCGCCGCCGGTGAGCGCCCAGTGCGCCGCCCAGCCGGCCGCACCGACCTGCTCGACAGCACGCCTCCGGGCCTCCTCCCAGGCCCGGGTGCGGACGGCCTCGCGGACGCTCACCGCGCCGGCCTCCCGCAGCTCCAGCGCCGCCTCGGCGGCGGCGAGCGGCGAACCGTACCAGCGGACGCCGGCGGGCTCTGGCAGCCCGGCCGCGCGGTAGGCGGCGCGGACGGCGCGCTCGGCCGCCGCGCGGTCGTCCGGGCCGGTGGCGGCCGCCGCCGCGCGCCAACGGGCCGTCGCCTCGGCGGGCCCGACAACCAGGTGGGTCGCGCTGTTCTCCATCACGTGCTCCGATCCCGGCCGGGCTCCCCGCCCGGCCGTCTGCGTCCGTACCGTCCTTCCGTCCACCGGCCGACCGCCGTGCGGGCGCGTCAGTCGGCGACCACCCGCACCGCGCCCGGCGCGTACTCGCGCTGGCGCACCACCCGGTACCAGCCCTTGGGCAGCGGGATCGCCGCGTGCTCCTCGTGCACGACCCGCCCGCCCTCGGGCAGGTGCAGCCAGCCGGCACCGAACGGCCCGGCCTCGCGGCGCAGCGCCCCCGGCCCGACGACGGCGTGCGCGTGGCCGGTGACCTCGCCGAGGGCGAGCACCATCCGGCCGCGGGCGTCCCGCGGCTGCACGGCCAGCCCGGCCACCCGCGCCGGCACGGCGGCCTCCCCGACCGGCACGATCAGCACGTCACCCTGGCGGTACATCGGCTCTCCTCCCCCACTGCACGACGGACACCGGCGAACGCCGGAACCCGAGGCTCCACCGTCACTCTCCGGAGCCACAACCGGAACATAGGGCAAGGGTCTGACATCGACGCGGAATCTGCGGTGCTGGATGCGCATCGGAACCTCACGGGAGAATTCGGACGGAACTCGTCGAAACGTGAAATCGCCTACGCGAGAGGCCATTTCCGGCGCAGCGGAACCGGTGCTTCGCCCCCCGACGAACAGCGATCGCGGCATCCTGACCGGACGGTTCCGGCCCCCGGCGGCCGGGGCCCGCGCGCTCACGGGTGCCCCCGCTGCGGCGGATTGTCGGACCCGACTGGTAGACACGTGTTCGGCCCGACACCCGAGGAGCAGCGCCATGACCGTCAACGACCACATCGAGGAGTTCCACGGCCTCCCCGTCTTCGACTTCGCCGAGGCGGTCGAGCGGGAGGAGGCGGCCGCCGGAACACTGCCGCAGGCCACCGCGGTGGCGTGGAAGGTCGGTCTGGACTACGACTCCGAGGGCACCTTCGGCGAGCGGTGGCAGCGGTTCCTCGACACCGTCGACACCGCCCGGGTCACGGCCGTCGTGATCGGCCAGTGGTTCACCGAAGGCCCCGAGCCGTTCAGCGACGACGCGCTGGCCGCGATCACCGGCTCGGCCCACCGGCTGCCCGCCCTGCGCGCGCTGTTCGTCGGGGACATCACCTACGAGGAGAGCGAGATCTCCTGGCTGGAGATGTGCGACGTCACCCCGCTGCTGACGGCCTTCCCCCGGCTCACCGAGCTGGTGGTGCGCGGCGGCACGGACCTCGAACTGGAGCCGGTGCGCCACGAGGCGCTCACCGCGCTGCGCTTCGAGGCGGGCGGCCTGCCCGTCGAGGTCGTCCGCGCCGTCGCCGCCTGCGAACTGCCCGCGCTGGAGCGGCTGGAGCTGTGGCTCGGCGTCGAGAACTACGGCGGCGACGCCACACTCGACGACCTCGCGCCCTTCCTCGACGGCTCGCGCTTCCCCGCGCTGCGCCACCTCGGCCTGCAGAACAGCGAGTTCCAGGACGACATCGCCGCCGCCGTGGCCCACGCGCCGGTCGTGGCCCAGCTCGCATCGCTCAGCCTGTCGATGGGCGGCCTCTCCGACCAGGGCGCGGGCGCGCTGCTGGAGGGCCAGCCGCTCACCCACCTCCACGCCCTCGACCTGCACCACCACTACCTCACCGACGAGATGCAGCAGCGCCTGCGCCAGGCCCTCCCCGACGTCGAGATCGACCTCTCCGGCGGCGGCGACCCGGGCGGCCGCCGGCGCTACGTCGCCGTGGCCGAATAGCCCCGGCCGAGCAGCCGTCACCACCACCCTCCACCACCCGACCCCGCCAGGAGCGGACATGACCGTCGACCACCACCCCGGGCGCTTCCACGAGCTGCCGATCCACGACTTCGAGCCCGGCGCCGCGAAGCGGCCCGCCGCCGGCGCCGTCGCGTGGCGGCTCT
The DNA here is from genome assembly GCF_042732955.1 of Kitasatospora sp. NPDC059747. Classification (NCBI taxonomy): domain Bacteria; kingdom Bacillati; phylum Actinomycetota; class Actinomycetes; order Kitasatosporales; family Streptomycetaceae; genus Kitasatospora; species Kitasatospora sp. NPDC059747. Next base: position 6,049 of record NZ_JBHWGV010000152.1, read on the forward strand.
CCCTGGAGTACGACGCCCCGCACGACTTCGCCGCCCTCTGGGAGACGTTCCTCGACACCGTCGACCCGGCGGCCGTCCGGGCACTGGTGATCGGTTCCTGGTGGCAGCGGGACTACGAACCCGTCAAGGAGGCCGTCGGCCTCCTCGCCGACGCCGCCGAACGCCTGCCCGCCCTGGAGGCGCTCTTCCTCGGCGACGTCACGTTCGACGAGTGCGAGATCTCCTGGCTGGAGATGTGCGACGTCACCCCGCTGCTGACGGCGTTCCCCGCCCTCCGCGAGTTCACCGTGCGCGGCGGCACCGGCCTGGCGTTCAAGCCGGTGCGCCACGACCGGCTCCGGTCCCTGCGCTTCGAGGCCGGCGGCCTGCCCGCCGAGGTCGTCCGCGCCGTGGGCGCCTGCGAACTGCCCGCGCTGGAGCGCCTGGTGCTCTGGCTCGGCGTGGACGAGTACGGCGGCGACGCGACCCTCGACGACCTCGCGCCATTCCTCGACGGCACGCGGCTGCCGGCGCTGCGCCACCTCGGCCTGGCCAACAGCGAGTTCCAGGACGAGATCGCCGCGGCCGTCGCGCACGCACCCGTCGTGGCCCGGCTCGAATCGCTCGACCTGTCGATGGGCGTGCTCACCGACGAGGGCGCCGCGGCCCTGCTGGAGGGCCAGCCGCTCACCCACCTCCGCGCCCTCGACCTGCACCACCACTACCTCACCGACGAGATGCAGCAGCGCCTGCGCCAGGCCCTCCCCGACGTCGAGATCGACCTCGGCGATGCCGAGGACGCCGACGAGGACCCCGACGAGCGCTACGTCGCGGTGGCCGAGTAGCGGGCGGGTGACGGCACGATGACGACGCGGCTGACCGTCCTCGGCAATCCGGGCCACCGGCGGGTGACACTGTTCGCCGCCGCGGCCCGGGCCGCCGGCCTGCCCGAGCCCGCCGTCCTGCCCTGGCTGGACGTGCTGCGCGGCGGGTACCGGCTGCCCGAGGGCGCTCTGCTGCGGATCGAATCGCCCGGCGAGGAGCCGGCGGTGGACGAACTGCTGCGCGGCCCGGCACTCGGCCCGTCCTACGCGCCCACCCGCGTGGAGGGCACGGCCGCCTGGTACGCGGGCGTGATGTCCGCGCTGCGCGCCCTGGCGGCCCGACCCGGCGTGCGGCTGATCGGCGATCCCGAGGAGATCGCCGTCATGTTCGACAAACGCCGGGCGCACGCGGCGCTGGCCGCCGCCGGGGTGCCGGTGCCCCGCGCGCTCGACACCACCGGCCTGACGGGCTGGGGCGAGCTGCGCGAGCGCGTGCGCGGGGCCGGCCTGCACCGGGTCTTCGTCAAGCCCGCGCACGGCTCCTCCGCCTCGGGGGTGGTGGCGCTGGAGTTCGGCCCGCGCGGCCAGGTGCAGGCCACCACGTCCGTCGAGCCGGCCGGCGGCGAGCTGCACAACTCGCTGCGGGTGCGGCGCTACCGCGGCGAGGCCGAGGTGGCCGCGATCGTCGACCGGCTCGCACCGGACGGGCTGCACGTCGAACAGTGGGTCCCGAAGGCGGCGCAGTCCGGCCGCTCGGCGGACCTGCGGGTCGTCGTGGTCGCCGGCCGGGCCACCCATGCCGTGGTGCGCACCAGCGCCCAGCCGATGACCAACCTGCACCTCGGCGGCGCCCGGGGCAGCCTCGACCTCGCCCGCGAGGCCGCCGGGCCCGCCTGGCCGGCCCTCCTGGAGACGGCCGAGCGCGCCGCCGCCTGCTTCCCCCGCTCGCCGATGGTCGGCGTCGACGTCCTGCCCGTCACGGGCTGGCGGCGCGCCGTGGTCGGCGAGGTCAACGCCTTCGGCGACCTCCTGCCGGACCTCACCGGCCTGCCCGGCGGCCCCGCCGAGGGCCTCGACACCTACGCCGCCCAGCTGGCCGCCCTGACCGCCCCCCTGACCGCCGCCCACCCCGGAACGACAGAACGATGAATCACCAGACGCCCGGCACGCACTCCCACCCGGACCCCGACATGAACGCCGTCGTGGGCACCCACGACCTCCTGCTCGTCACGCTCGACACCCTCCGCTTCGACGTCGCCGAGGAGCTCGCCGCCGCCGGCCGCATCCCGCACCTCGCCGCGCACCTGCCCGGCGGCCGCTGGGAGCGCCGCCACGCGCCCGGCAGCTTCACGTACGCCTCCCACCAGGCGATCCTGGCCGGCTTCCTGCCCACCCCAGCCGCGCCCGGCGGCCCGCACCCGCGCCTGTTCGCGGCCCGCTTCGCCGGCTCGGAGAGCACCGCCCCGCGCACCTGGGTCTTCGACGCCCCCTACCTGCCGACCGCGCTCGGCGCGGCCGGCTACCGGACGGTGTGCATCGGCGGTGTCGGCTTCTTCAACAAGCAGGGCCCGCTCGGCTCGGTGCTCCCCGGCCTGTTCCAGGAGAGCCACTGGACTCCGGAGATGGGCGTGCCCTCGCCGACGTCGTTCGAGGCGCAGGTCGCCCGGGCCGAGCAGGTCGTCGCCGAACAGCCCCCCGGACAGCCGCTGTTCCTGTTCCTGAACGTCTCCGCGCTGCACCAGCCGAACTGGTTCCACCTGCCCGGCGCCACCCGCGAGCACGGCGACTCGCGCGCCAGCCACGCCGCCGCGCTGGAGTACGTGGACGCCCACATCGGCCGCCTGTTCGCGGCGATGAGCGCCCGCCGCCCGTGCTTCACGATCGTCTGCTCCGACCACGGCACCGCGTACGGCGAGGACGGCTACACCGGCCACCGGATCGGCCACGAGGTGGTCTGGACGGTCCCGTACGCCCACTTCACGATCCCGCGCCGCTCCGCGGTCCCCCGCGACGCCACGATCCCCCACCACACCGCGGTCCCCCGCACGAGCACCACCAAGGAGCCCGCGGCATGACGACGGCACCCCCACGCACCGAATCGCCCTACCAGTCGTACGTCTACGCCTACCCGCACAAGACGGCGTACCGTCCGCTGCCCGAGCGCCCGGCGGTGGCCGGGCTGTGGGCGGGCGAGGCGCAGCACGCGCTCTCGCTCTACCTGCACATCCCGTTCTGCGAGGTGCGCTGCGGCTTCTGCAACCTGTTCACCCGGATCGGCAGCCCGGAGGGCCTGACCACCGCGTACCTGGACGCGCTGGAGCGCCAGGCCGACGCCGTCCGCGGGGCACTGGACGCCGACGCCCGGTTCGCGGTGGCCGCGTTCGGCGGCGGGACGCCCACGTACCTGACGGCGGGCGAGCTGGAGCGGCTGTGCGACATCGCCGAGCGGCACATGGGCGCCGACCTGCGGGCGATACCCCTGTCCGTGGAGGCCTCCCCCGCCACCGCGACGGCCGACCGGCTGGAGATCCTGGCCGCCCGGGGCACCACCCGGCTGAGCCTGGGCGTGCAGTCCTTCGTCGACGCCGAGGCCCGCTCGGCGGTCCGCCCGCAGAAGCGCGCCGAGGTCGAGGCGGCCCTCGGCCGGATCCGCGCGGCCGGTTTCCCGGTGCTCAACATCGACCTCATCTACGGCATCGACGGCCAGACCGAGGCCAGTTGGCTGCACTCGCTGGACGCCGCGCTCGCCTGGCAGCCCGAGGAGCTGTACCTCTACCCGCTGTACGTCCGCCCGCTCACCGGACTGGCCCGGCGCGGCGAGCAGGAGAGCCTCTCCGCCTGGGACGCCCGCCGGCTCGCGCTCTACCGCACCGGCCGGGACCACCTCCTCGCGCACGGATACGAGCAGGTGTCGATGCGGATGTTCCGCCGCGCCGCGTCCCCGCAGGCGGGCGTGAGCGAGTACGCGTGCCAGACCGACGGCATGGTCGGCCTGGGCTGCGGGGCACGCTCGTACACGTCGCGGCTGCACTACTCCTTCGACTACGCGGTCAACGCGACCGAGGTGCGCGGCATCATCGACGACTACGTCGCCACGGCGGACTTCCACCGGGCCGAGGTCGGACACGCCATGACCGGCGACGAGCCGCGCCGCCGCCACCTCGTCCAGTCGCTGCTCCAGGCCCAGGGCATGCCGCTGGCCGACTACCGGGCCCGGTTCGGCGGCACGCCCGCCGAGGACTTCCCCGCCGAGCTGGCCGAGTTCGCCGAGCGCGGCTGGCTGGCCGGGGACGATGCGCGCCTGGTACTCACGCCGGAGGGACTGGCGCACTCGGACGCCGCCGGGCCGATGCTGTTCTCGCCCGGGGTCCGGGCTCTGATGGCGGGCTACGAGGCGAAATGACGTTCCTCGGCATGCCGTCCCCGCCTGCCACCGAACCTCCCGCCGACGACTCCGCGGGCGACTCGGCGGACGCCACCACCGGCGCCCCGCGGGACCTCACCCTCCTCTACCGCGGCCCGCTCGCCTCCTGCGACTACGACTGCCCGTACTGCCCGTTCGCCAAGCGGCGCGACACGCCCGAGCAGCTGCGCGCCGACCGCGCCGCGCTGGAGCGCTTCACCGCCTGGGCCGCCGGGCGGGCGGGCACCGGCGACACGCTGTCGCTGCTGTTCACCCCGTGGGGCGAGGGCCTCGTGCGGTCGTGGTACCGCCGCGCGCTGGCCGAGCTGAGCCGGCTCCCGCACGTCCGCCGCGTCGCGATCCAGACCAACCTCAGCTGCCGCACCGACTGGCTCGCCGAGGCCGACCTCGACAGCCTCGCCCTGTGGGTCACCTACCACCCCGGCCAGGTCACCCACGACCGTTTCCTCGCCAAGTGCCGCGAGCTGGACGCACTGGGCGCGCGCTACAGCGTCGGCGTGGTCGGCCAACCCGAGCACCTCGCCGAGGCGCGGCGCCTGCGCGCCGCGCTCGCCCCGCACGTCTACCTCTGGATCAACGCCGCCGAGGGCCGCACGTACACCGACGCCGAGGCCGCGCAATGGGCCGCCCTCGACCCGCACTTCGGCTACAGCCGGCACGCGCACCCGAGCGCCGGGCTCCCCTGCCGCACGGGCGAGTCCGTGCTCTCGGTGGACGGCGACGGCACGGTGCGCCGCTGCCACTTCGTCCGGGACGTCCTCGGGAACCTCTACGACGGCAGCTACCGCGCCCGACTCCGCCCCCGCGCCTGCCCGTTGCCGGTCTGCGACTGCCACATCGGCTACGTCCACCTGGAGACGCTGCCGTTGTACGAGCTGTTCGGCGCGGGTGTCCTGGAACGGGTGCCGGCGGAGTGGCCACCGGCAGCGTGAAGCATCGCCGGAGCGCGTGCGCGCCCACGCTGCGTGACGTCCCGACGACACCCCGCGCACACCCCACAGCGGCGCTCCGCAGCAGCGCTCCGCCCGCCGCGCGGCCACGCCCGCACCTCCCTAGCCTGGTAATCAGGAGGAGGCGAACCACCATGCTTGGAGACGGACCGCTGCAGGCAGTCATCCCCGCCACCGACCTCGGCCGCGCCAAGGCCTTCTACACGGACGTGCTCGGCCTCAAGCTCACCAGGGAGGACGGGGAGCAGCTCACGTGCGATTGTGGCGGCACCGAGTTCACGATCTACCACACCCCCAGCGGCGGCCAGTCCGCCCACACGCTCGCCAGCTTCAAGGTCGGCGACCTCGACGGCGAGATGGCCGCCCTGCGCGAGCGCGGCATCACGTTCGAGGAGTACGACTTCCCCGGCCTGAAGACCGTCGACGGCGTCGCCGAGCGCGACGACATGCGCGCCGCCTGGTTCAAGGACAGCGAGGGCAACATCCTCTGCGTCGCCCAGCGCACCGACACCTGATCAACACCCCGCGATTCACCCCCACGAATCACCCCCGCGAACCCCTGGAACCGACACGACCGCCGGACTGCCGTCCCCGGAAGCGGATCGCGCTCCCGCGGACGGCGGTTCGGTAGGGTCGGGCCATGAGCGAGCAGATCGTCCCGCCCTTCGGCAGGTTCCCCGTCGTCCGCGCGGCGCTCGACGTCCACGACGAACTCGCAGCGCCCGTCGCGGACGCGCTGAAGAACTGGGACGCCCACGAAGACGGCCAGGAGGCGGCGCGCTCGGTGCTGTACGTGGACACCGACCCCGACAAGGCGGACACCGCCGTCTTCTGCGAGACCTACGGGACACCGCTCGAATACTCGGCGAACTGCGTGGTGGTCGCCGCCAAGCGCGGCGGTGAGGTCACGCTGGCCGCCGCCGTCGTCCTCGCGACCACCCGGCTCGACGTCAACCAGGTGGTGCGGAGGCACTTGGGGGCGCGCAAGGCGTCGTTCGCGCCGATGGACACCGCCGTCGCCGAGACGGGCATGGAGTACGGCGGCATCACCCCCGTCGGACTGCCCGCCCACTGGCCCCTGCTGATCGACGAGGCCGTGGCCAAGGCCCCACACGTGCTCATCGGCAGCGGCCGACGCCGGGGCAAGCTGATCCTGCCGGGCCCCGTCCTGGCCCGCCTCCCGCACGCCGAGGTGCTCCCCGGCCTCGCGACCTGAGCCCGCCCGCACGGGACGGAGCACCCTCCGCACGCCGATAGGCTGCCAACGTACTGCCGGACACCGGCAGGGGCCCGACACGGGGCTTCGGTCGGACGACGAAGGCGGAAGGCACGATGGAAGACCGCGGCGACAAGGTGCTGCGCGTGCTGGCGCGGCTGCGCCTGACCACCGTCTACGTCCTGCTGCTGACCGCGACCGCCGCCTGGCTCGCGAGCCAGAGCCACGCCGGCCGGGCCCGCTTCGTCCGGCACAACAGCAGCAACGTCCACCACATGGAGGTCGGCAAGTGGTGGACCCTCTTCACCAGCGGCCTCGTGGTCGACGGCGTCCCCGCCTGGGCCGGGATCGCCGCCGTCGCCGCCGTGCTCGGCCTCGCCGAGTGGCGGTGGGGCGCGCTCCGGGCGGGCGCCGTCTTCGCCTTCGGGCACCTCGGCGCCACGCTGCTCACCGAGGGCGCGATGTGGGTCATGATCACCACCGGCATCCCGGGCGCGCTCTCCCGCGCCCGTGACGTCGGGATCAGCTACGGCCTCGTCGCCACCGGCTCCTGTCTGCTCGCCCTCGGCCCCAAACCCCTGCGCCGGTACGGCCTTCCGGCGCTCGCCGTCGCCCTCGCCGCGGCCTGGGCCGTGGACCAGGAACTCGCCGACGCGGGCCACCTCATCGCCCTCGCCCTCGGCGTGCTGGCCTCCCGCCGGCCCTGGCTGCGCAAGCGCGCCGTCCGGGCACCCGCCGGAGCCGCCCCCAGGCGCCTCCACCGCGCGGCCGCCGGGTAGTCGACGGGCACCCGCGGTTCACCTCCCGCCGCAGCTCGGCCGCTATCATGCGCGGACGTTCGATTGGCTGCACCGCCCCGCCGGATGACAGCCGCTCAGCACAGTGGAGGGGACCGGATGTTCAACACCGACGGCACCAGTGGGACGGACGTCCCGACCGATCTCCGGACGGACCGCCCGCACCCGGCGCGGATCTACGACTACTGGCTCGGCGGCAAGGACAACTTCCCCTCGGACCGGGCCGCGGCCGAGCACGCCATCGCCGCCGCGCCCGACATCCCGCAGGCGGCCCGCGAGAACCGCGCCTTCCTGCGCCGCGCCGTGCGGCTCTGCGTCGAGGCCGGCGTCCGGCAGTTCATCGACATCGGCTCCGGCCTGCCCGCCCGCGGCAACGTCCACGAGGTCGCCCAGGAACTCGCCCCGGACGCGCGCGTCGTGTACATCGACAACGACCCCATCGTCCTCGCCCACGGCCGGGCCCTGCTCGCGGACAACCGCAGCACCACCGTCCTGACCGGCGACCTCCGGGACATCGAGGAACTGCTGGACCGCTCCGAACTGCGCTCCCTGATCGACCTGTCCCAGCCCGTCGCCGTGCTCATGCTCGCCGTCCTGCACTTCGTCGACGACGCCCAGGCCGCGTCCGCCGTCCGGGCCGTGCGCGAGAGAGTCGCCCCGGGCAGCCACCTGCTGGTGTCGCACAGCACCGCCGAGGGCAACCCGCAGCGGGCCGAGGAGGTCGGCAAGACCTGGCAGAACGCGACGTCCCAGATCAACGGGCGCGGCCGGGCCGAGGTCGAGGCCTTCTTCGACGGCTGGGAGCTGCTGGAGCCCGGCGTCGACTTCGTCCCGCTCTGGCGCCCGGACGGCTCCACCGCGAACACCACCCGCTGGATGTACGCGGGCGTCGGCCGCAAGTCCTGACCCCGGCGACCACCACCGCGGCCCCGCCCGACGGCACCGGTCCGCCGGGCGGACCCGGCCGCCACTTTCGTATTGTCTTGCGCTACTCTGCAAACCTATGCCAGGGTGACGGTGTCGGACACCAGTGCCGAAACGTCCCACACGTCGCTAGTTCGAAGGCCCGCGCGCCGCGGGTCCAGGGGTGCACGCATGTCGAAGGTCTTGAGCAAGCTGCCGGTCGGTGAACGGATCGGCATCGCATTCTCCGGTGGGTTGGACACCTCCGTCGCGGTCGCGTGGATGCGCGAGCACGGCGCCGTCCCCTACGCGTACACGGCGGACATCGGCCAGTACGACGAGCCGAACCTCTCCGACGTGCCCGCGCGCGGCCGCGCCTACGGCGCCGAGCAGGCCCGCCTCGTGGACTGCCGGGCCGCGCTGGTCGAGGAGGGCCTGGCCGCGCTCGCGTGCGGCGCCTTCCACATCCGCTCCGCCGGACAGACGTACTTCAACACCACCCCGCTCGGCCGCGCCGTGACGGGCACCCTGCTGGTCCGCGCCATGCAGGAGGACGAGGTCTCGATCTGGGGCGACGGCTCCACCTACAAGGGCAACGACATCGAGCGGTTCTACCGCTACGGCCTGCTCGCCAACCCCAGCCTGCGGATCTACAAGCCGTGGCTGGACCAGCGGTTCGTCTCCGAGCTGGGCGGCCGCAAGGAGATGTCCGAGTGGCTCGCCGAGCGCGACCTGCCCTACCGCGACTCCGCCGAGAAGGCCTACTCCACCGACGCCAACATCTGGGGCGCCACCCACGAGGCCAAGCGCCTGGAGTACCTGGACGCCTCGATCGAGATCGTCGCCCCGATCATGGGCGTGCCGTTCTGGGACCAGTCCGTCGACATCCCGGCCGAGGACGTCACCGTCGAGTTCGAGTTCGGCCGCCCGGTGCGGATCAACGGGCGGGTGTTCGCCGACGACGTCGAGCTGGTGCACGAGGCCAACCGCATCGGCGGCCGGCACGGTCTCGGCATGTCCGACCAGATCGAGAACCGCATCATCGAGGCCAAGAGCCGCGGCATCTACGAGGCGCCCGGCATGGCCCTGCTGCACACCGCCTACGAGCGGCTGCTCAACGCCATCCACAACGAGGACACCCTCGCCACCTACCACACCCAGGGCCGCCGCCTCGGCCGGCTGCTGTACGAGGGCCGCTGGTTCGACCCGCAGGCGCTCATGCTGCGCGACAGCCTGCAGAAGTGGGTCGGCCAGGCCGTCACCGGCAGCGTGACCCTGCGCCTGCGCCGCGGCCAGGACTACTCGGTGCTCGACACCCAGGGCCCGAACTTCAGCTACCACCCCGAGAAGCTGTCGATGGAGCGCAGCGTGGACGCCGCGTTCGTCCCGGACGACCGCATCGGCCAGCTGACCATGCGCAACCTCGACATCGCCGACTCGCGCAGCAAGCTGGAGCAGTACGCCACGCACGGTCAGCTCGCCCCCTGGAGCGGCCTGATCGGCGAGCTCGCCCCGGGCGGCGCGGCGCCGATCGCGGCGGCCAGCCAGGACGCCGGGGCGGTCGCGGCCGAGGCCACCGCGCTCGACCAGGCGGCCATCGAGTCCGGCAACGACTGATCCCCGCACTCCCCCGCCCGAGGGCCGTGGCGCCGTGTGTGCCACGGCCCTCGGCCGTGTCCGAAGCCGCCCGCGCGTACCCGCGCAAGACGTCGTGCCGGCGTCGTGGCGACCTCGTGCCGGCGTCGTGCCGACGTTGTGCCCACGGCGGCCCGGGGCGGACCATGGACGGAGGAGGACCCCGTCGTCCAGAGCGGGAGCGGGGATGGGTGAGGCAGTCGGTGCGATGCTGGCGTCGGCCGCGGGCATCGCGATCGGCCCGCGTCCGCTGATCGCGGCGATCCTCATGCTGGCCGCTCCGCGCGGTCGCGCCAACGCGCTCGCCCTGACGGCGGGCCGGGCGGCCGCCCTGGGTGCGATCGCGGCGGTCGTCGTGACGGCCGGCAGCAGGCCGGCCCCCGGCGGCGAGCCCACCTGGTCGTCCTGGCTCAAGCTCGCGCTGGGCACGCTGCTCGTGCTGCTGGCGCTCGGGCAGTGGCGGGACCGGCCGCGCGAGGGCCACGTCAACGCGCCGCCGGGCTGGATGCGCTCGGTGCGCCGATTCACCGCGGGTCGATCGGCCCGTCTCGGGGCGGCCCTCGCCGCCGCGAGCCCGAAGGACGTCGTCCTGGCCGTCGGCGGCGCCGCCTCCGTCGCCGCGAGCCCGACGAGCGGCGCGGGCAAGGCGGTGGCCGGCACGTTGATGGTGCTCATCGCCTCGCTGTGCACGCTGCTGCCGCTCGCGGTGCACCTCCTGGGCCGCGACGGCTCCGCGCGCACCCTGGGCGAGTGGAAGGCCTGGATGTCCGCCCACCACACCGCGATCACGACGACGGTCCTGGCCGTCCTCGGCACCACCTACCTCGGCGACGCCCTCACCGGCCTCGCGTGAACCCGCGTGAGCCGGGCAGACCCCGCGCGAGCCGAGCAGACCCGCCGTTCCCGAACGACGCCGCTCCCCCAAGAGCCGCGCGGTGGCCCGTATCCACCACTTCGACCGAATGTGCGCGGGTCTGACGGTTGATGACATACTCCTCTGCGCAATACCCGGCGCTGCCGTTACGACGCCGGGCCGACATCCACGGGGGACACGAACGTCCATGTCATCGATACGTCGTACCCAGCGCACCGCGCGCGCCGCCCTCGCGGCGTCCACGCTGACGCTGACGCTCCTCGCCACCTCCGCCTGCGGGCCGGACAACAGCTCCAGTGACGCGGCGGCCTCCACGGCCGCGACCGCGGCCGCCACGAGCGCCGCGGCCACCGCCGCCGCGAGCGGCAAGGCGCCCGGGCTCGGGCTGCCGGCCAACCTCGACGACCTCAAGAAGTGGAAGACCGCCGACTGGGAGAAGTGGGCCAAGGACTACGCGGCCCCGGCCGTCGCCAAGGGCTACTGGACCGTCGAGAAGCTCCTCGCCGCCAAGCCGGTCGACCAGCTGAAGCCGCCGGCGACCACGCCCACCGGCCAGCCCACCCAGGCCCCGCAGCCGACCGCGCAGCCCACCGGCGCGAGCACCCAGCCGCCCGCCGACGGCGGCAACGACACCCCGCCGCAGAGCGTCGAGGCCCAGGCGGACGCCCACCCGTACGCCAAGAACCTGGCCGTGTTCGGGAAGATCTTCTTCGACAAGCCCGGCGCCGCGACCCTCGACCCGGGCAAGCTCGGCCAGCACTACGTGTGTTCGGGCACCGTGGTCGCCGACCCGGCGCACCCGGGCAAGAGCAACCTGGTGTGGACCGCCGGGCACTGCGCCCACCAGGGCAAGGGCTCGACGTTCAACGAGAACATCGTCTTCATCCCGGACTTCAACGCGGGCGGCGCCGTCAGCGGCGGCAAGCGTCCGACCGACGTCTCGCAGTACGCGCCGTACGGCGAGTGGGGCGCCGTCAACCACGTGACCTCCCCGGTCTGGGAGGCCGAGGGCGGCGAGGTCGGCCCGGCCGCCCAGTACGACTTCGCGATCCTGCGGGTGAAGCCGGAGAACGACACGGGCAAGTCGCTGGAGGAGACGGTCGGCGGCGCGGTGCCGGTCTGGTTCAACGCCCCGCGCGACCAGCTCAACATCACCAACTACGGCTACCCGGCCGCTCCCCCGTTCGACGGGCTGGAGCTGAACCACTGCCCGGGCGGCAAGCCGTCCCGGATGTCCTTCGACCCGTCGCGCCCGCCGATGCTGGCGATCGGCTGCTCGATGACCGGCGGTTCGAGCGGCGGCGGCTGGCTGTCGACCAAGGACGGCAAGCCGGCCCTGGTCAGCAACGTGTCGGTCGGCAACGACGCGCTGAAGTACCAGGCCGGTCCGTACCTGGACGACGTGGCGGCCGGCCTGTTCGACTTCATCTCCAAGAAGGGCTAGCCACCGGCTGCCCACGGCGATCGGCCCCCGCCCTCCCCCACGTCACGTGCGGGCGGGCGGGGGCCGTCGTCGTCAGCGGATCCGCGCCGGCCCCCTCCCCCGCACCGCCCGCACGCCCAGCCGGCCGTCGTCCGCCCGTGGGCTCACCGCGGCCGGTATCTCCCGGAGCGTCAGCACGATCTCGCCGTCGAAACGTTCCGCCAGCAGCCGCACCAGCTCCGCGGCCCCGTCCGGCCGCACGTCGGGGGAGAGGGCGGGCAGCCGGCCCGGGGCGCTGAGGTCCTGCGCCTGGACGGCCCAGCGGGCCGCGTCGCCGTCCTCGCCCTCGGCCGCGTAGTGCACCGCCAGGCAGTGGACGGCGAGTTGGTCGCCGTACTGCGCGGCGATCCGCCACCAGAAGACGGCGTCGGCGGTGCGGTCCATGCCGTACAGCAGGCAGCCGAGGGTCCGGAAGGCCGCCTTCTCGGCGAGCTCCAGGTCCAGCGCGAGTTCGCACGGCTCGACCGTGCCCGCCACGCCCCAGCACAGGTGCCGCAGGTCGCGCCGGAGTTCCGCGCGCCCCGCGCCGTCCCGGCGGGCCGCGCCGGTGCGGCGGCCGGCGGCCGGGCGGACGGTGCGGTCCCGGCCCGTGCCCGGC
>NZ_JBHWGV010000153.1:0-1357 GCF_042732955.1 Kitasatospora sp. NPDC059747
GCCGCGCCGCGGTCGTCCGCGCCCTCGCCCGGACGCCGAAGAGGCTTCCGCCGGATCGCCGCCGTCGCGATGGTGGCCGGTCCCGGGCTGGTCGCGGCCAACGCCGGCAACGACGCCGCCGGCATCGCCACCTACGCCAGCGCCGGCTCCCAGTTCACCTACGGGACGCTGTTCTTCATGGTGCTCGTCACCATCGCCCTGGTGATGGTGCAGGAGATGGCCGTCCGGCTCGGCGCGCACACCGGCAAGGGCCTGGGCGCGCTCATCCGCGAGCAGTTCAGCCTGCGGCTCACCGCGCTCGCCGTGTTCTGCCTGCTGCTGGCCAACACCGGGCTGGTCGTCAGCGAGTTCGCCGGGATCGGCGCGGCCTTCGAACTGCTCGGCGTGCCCAAGTGGGCGGTCATCCCGCCGGCCGCCGTCCTGCTCTGGTCGCTGGTGCTGTTCGGCTCGTACAAGTGGGCCGAGCGCATCTTCCTGGTGATGTCGTTGGCGTTCTTCGCCTACCCCGTCGCCATGGTCATGGGCCACCCGGACTGGGGGCAGGTCGGCGAGCACCTGGTCGTCCCGCACCTGGAGCCCAGCAAGGACTTCATCCTGCTGGCCGTCGCGCTGATCGGCACGACCGTCAGCCCGTACATGCAGTTCTACGCGGCGGCCGGCGTCGTCGACCGCGGTGCCAAGCCGGCCGACTACAAGCTGATCCGGGCGGACGCCGTGCTCGGCGCGGTGTTCGCGTGCGTGATCAGCCTGACGATCATCATCGCGACCGCCTCGGCGATCGGCGGCACCGGCCCGCTGGAGTCCGCCTCCGAGGCCGCCGAGGCGCTCAAGCCGGTCGCCGGGCACGGCGCCGAGCTGCTGTTCGCCTTCGGGCTGATGGGCGCCTCCGCCCTGGCCGGCGCCGTGGTGCCGCTCTCCGCCAGCTACGCGATCGGCGAGGCCGCGGGCGTCGAGCGCTCCGTGTCGCGCAGCTTCCGCGACGCGCCGCTGTTCCTCGGGCTGTTCACCGCCCAGATCGCGCTCGGCGCCATCGTGGCGCTGACCCCGGTGGACCTCATCCAGCTGCTGATCGGCACCCAGGTGCTCCAGGGCCTGATCAGCCCGATCGTGCTGGTCTACCTCCTGGTGCTCACCAACCGCCGGTCCGTCCTCGGCGACGCGGCCAACAGCCCCCGCTACCGCGTCGTGGCCACCGTCGCGGTCGTCGGCGTCGCACTCATGTCGACGATCCTGCTGGGCCAGACCGTCCTCGGCTGGTTCGGCATCGGCTGACCGACCGGGAAGCGGGGGCCGGGCCGTGGGGGAGCGCCCGGCGGCCCCGGGGGGGGGGGGGGGGGCCGCCCCCGCCCCCGAGCCC
>NZ_JBHWGV010000153.1:1367-4108 GCF_042732955.1 Kitasatospora sp. NPDC059747
GGGGGGCCCACCCCGAGCGCGTGTCTGTGCGCTCCGGCGCCCCCCGGGCGCCCCCCCCCGCGGCCGGGACCCCCCGGGCCCGCGGCCCGGGTGGCGTTCGGGGCCCCCGCGCGCGCCGCACGACCAGCCGAACGAGTGAATCCGGCATCGGGTCCGCGGCGCCGTCCGACCTCCCCCGCCAACGTCTCCGCGCCTTGCGCGCCCGGCTTCCCTGCGCTCCACGGGCCCTCGCCGGGTGCTCGAAAACACCCCGTTCGACCCGGGCTCGCCCGGGAGCAAATCGCTTGAACGACGGGCTCGAACAGCACCATCATCGGACCTCCGCCGCCCGCCGTGCAGCCTCAACTCCGTTGTCTCTTTACCCATTTGGGCTCTATTCGGGCTGCCCGGCGACGGCTCCGCACGTCCGTTCACGCGCCTGGAGGAGCTGTGGTGAATCCCCCTACCCCGGTGTTCAACGACCCCCGCGAGGTGGGAGCATGAGCGCCCCGACCCAGCGGTCCGCCGACGGCGTCAACGCCCCCGACGACGCCGACGAGGAACTCACGTGGCTGGCCGACCGCCGCCGCATCGAGACCATCGAGGCGATCAGCGTCGGTGCGATGGCCCGCCGCCTGCCCACGCTCGTCGTCCGCGCCTTCCGCCTCGGCTGGCGCATCGACCGGTTCTCCGTCGCCCTGCTCCTCGCCTGCCAGGTCCTCTCCGCCGTGCTCGGCGCGACCGGCCTGCTCGCCACGACCGGCACCATCGCCGCCCTGTTCGGCCCCGGCCGGGTGGGTGACAAGCTCGCGCACGCCGCGCCGTCGATCCTGGTGATCGCGGCCGCGGCCGGCGCCCGCTCGCTGCTCGGCATCACGATCCGCACCATCACCATCCACCTCTCCCCGCGCATCTCCCGCGAGGCCGAGGCGGCCGTCCTGCGCGCCACCGTCGCCGCCGAGCTCACCGCCTACGACACCGCCGGCTACAACGACGAACTGGACGCCGCCGACCGCGGCGCCGACGTGTGCGTCGACATCGTCGGCGAGGCGCAGAACCTGATCGCCTCCGTCGCCTCGCTCATCGGCGCCGCCGGAGTCCTCACCGTCCTCCACCCCCTCCTGCTCCCGCTGCTGGTGCTCGCCGCGCTGCCGCAGGGCTTCGCGTCGGTGCGCGCCGCCCGGGTCCAGTTCCTCGCGAACCGGGCCACCATCGGCGACCGCCGGATCATGGCCAACCTGCGCTGGTACATCCACGTCAAACGCAACGCCGACCAGATCCGCTCCGACACCATGGGCGACTTCCTGCTCGAGAAGTACGAGCACGTCGGCCGCCGCCTCGACGCCACCTCCCGCCGGGCCGCACTGCAGAGCGCCCGCGTCTCGGTGCTCGGCGCCGCCGCCACCGGGCTCGGCACCGCCCTCGTGTGGGCGGCGATGCTCTGGCTCGTCAGCACCGGCCGCATGGGCCTCCCCCAGGGCGGCGCGGCGGTGTTCGCGCTCGGCGCGGTCGGCACCAGCCTGCACGGCATCGTCGGCTACGGCGCCGACCTGTTCCGCACCGGCATGTACCTCGACGACTGGTCCACCTTCCTCGACACCGCCGGCGGCCACCGCCCCCGGCGCGGCGACCGGGTGCCGGAGCCCCCGCGCCGCATCGCCGTCGAGGACCTCCGCTACGCCTACCCCTCCTCCGAACGCACGGCGCTCGACGGCGTGAACCTGCACGTCGAACGCGGCGAGATCCTGGCGCTCGTCGGCGAGAACGGCTCCGGCAAGACCACCCTCGCCAAGCTCCTGTCCGGCCTCTACCTGCCCACCGCCGGATCCGTGCGGTGGGACGGGCACGACACCCGCGACCTCGACCCGCACGCCCTGTGGCACCAGGTCGCCGTCGTCCCCCAGGACTACGCCCGCTGGCCGCTCACCTGCCGCGACAACATCACCCTCGGCCAGCCCGCCGCCGACGGCGACGCCGCCGTGCTGCGCGCCGCCGAGGCCTCCGGCGCGGCCGAGGTCGTCGCCAAGCTCCGCCGGGGCCTGTCCACGCTCCTGGCCGTCGAGTGGATGGGCGGCGAGGAACTCTCCGGCGGCCAGTGGCAGCGCCTCGCGATCGCCCGCGCCTTCCACCGCGAGGCCGGCCTCCTGGTCCTCGACGAACCCACCGCCGCCCTCGACCCGCGCGCCGAGCACCGCATCTTCCGCAACCTGCGCGCCGTCGCGCAGGAGCGGGCGGTCGTCCTCGTCACGCACCGGCTCACGAACGTGGCCGTCGCCGACCGCATCGTCGTCCTGGAGGACGGCAAGGTCCTCCAGGAGGGCACCTTCACCCAGCTGGTGGCCGAGAAGGGCGGCCGCTTCCGCGAATTGTGGGACCTCCAGAACGAACGCAGCGGCCTGCCCGCCCAACGCCCGGGATCCAGGATTAGCTAGCTTCCGGCTGCCGTCGGACTCCTGCGGTCTTCCCCGCCCGGACAGTACGGGTGTTCCGTACCGTCCGGGCACCGCGGTACGGTCGGTGGTCACCGACCGGGAAGCATCCGACGACCGTCCCCGATCAGTGGATCGGCAGCGCCCGGCGCACTAGGGTTGTCGGCGATGACTACCGGGACGGCCTTGCGCCACACACGGATTGCTGCCCCGGGGGGGCGCGGGGCGGCCGGCGGGGCCGTGCGGGGCCACCGATAGATAGCAGGCGCGCCGGATTGGCGCGGGGCCCACCACCCTCGTTTTTATCCACGCGGTGTATCACCAGAACACAGC
>NZ_JBHWGV010000153.1:4118-18653 GCF_042732955.1 Kitasatospora sp. NPDC059747
GCCGGGGCGAGTGTGTGTGGGGGGGTCTCCGCCGGGGGCGGCCCTGCCCCACCACGGGTGGGGCGCCCCGGCCCCCCGGCGCCCCCCCCCACGGGCCGGTACGGGCCCACAGTTCGATCGAAGGCCCGGCTCTTGCGCGCGGGCCCCTCCTCCGTCGTGTTCGACCTCGGGTTCGAAGCACCGACCACGACAGGAGACTCCATGCCCACCCGTACCGCGACACCGCTGATCCCCACCCCCGACGGCCGGGCCGACGCCTTCGCCGCCTTCCCCGAGCAGGACGGGCCGCACCCCGGGGTGCTCATGTACCCGGACGCCTTCGGCATCCGCCCGGTGATCCAGGAGATGGCCCGCGAGCTGGCCGGGCACGGCTACTACGTGCTCGTGCCCAACTTCTTCTACCGGCAGGGCCCGTCGCCCGTCGTCGAGCTCCCCAAGTACATCGACGACGACGCCCGGGACGGAATCGTCGGGCAGTTGATGCCCCTGGTCCGGGCGCACACGGCGGAACTGACGCTCCGTGACGCCGGCGCCTTCGTCCGCTTCCTCACCACCCGGCCCGAGGTCGCCGCCGGACCGGTCGCCGTGACCGGCTACTGCTTCGGCGGCCTCCTCGCGCTGCGCACCGCCTCGGCCCACCCCGGGCAGGTCGCCGCCGTCGCCGGATTCCACGGCCCGGTGGTCGCCGAGGGGCCGGACGGCCTGCACCGCCTCCTGTCGGCCATCACCGCCGAGGTCCACCTCGGCCACGCCGCGAGCGACCTGACCCCCGAGGCCCTCGCCGAGCTCAACCGGGCCCTGGACGCGGCCGGCCTCACGTACACCTCCGAGATCTACCCCGGCACCGTCCACGGCTTCACGATGTCCGACACCTCGGCCTTCGATCCGGACGGCCTGAAGCGCCACTGGGAGCAGCTGCTCCCCCTCCTGGACCGCGCGTTGACGTAGGTCACTCCCCACCGTTCAGGTGGGCGTCGATCAGGGCGAAGGTCGCCTCCGGCTGTTCGATCTGCGGGAGGTGGCCCGCCCCGGCGATGAGCTCGAAGCGCCCGTCGCCGAAGGCGTCCGCGTACGCCGCGCCGTAGGCCGGGGTGACGACGCGGTCGCTCTCGCCCCACAGCACGAGTGCGGGCACCTCGACGCGCGGGAGGCGGTGGAGCAGCTTGGGGTCGTGCATGTAGGGGTCGGCGGCGAGGACGCGCATGGTGGCGATGTTGGCCTGGTGGGCGGCGACCTGGTCGGCGGAGAGGCCGGCCGGGTCGACGAAGAAGCGGTCGGGGTCGTGCCAGGAGTGTTCGGCGGCGGCGCGGGCGTCGAGGGCGAAGAAGTCGGTGATCGGCTCGCCCTCGATCCGCACGCCGACGGCGTTGATCAGGACGACGCCGGTGACGATCCCGGTGGTGTCGAGCGCGGCCATCTCTGCCGCCGTCCAGCCGCCCAGTGAGGAGCCGACGACCAGGACGTCCTCCAGCCCCCGCTCGTGCAGCATGCGGAGGTAGAAGAGGGCGAGGTCGTCGACGCCGGCCAGCCAGTCGGGGCGGGGTGTGCCGTTCCAGCCGGGGTGCGTCGGCGCGATGGCGTGCGCGCTGCGGGAGAGGTGCTCGGCGAGGCCCGCCACCGTGTGCGGGCCCCCGCCGCCGTGCAGCAGCAGGACCGGCCTGCCGCGGCCGGCCTCGGAGAGGGTGAGGGGAAGGTCGCCGTACATGACGGTGGTGCGGAAGAGGGTCATGGCCCCAGGGTAACTAAATATCTTTATATAAGCTAGCTTGGCTATCGGGCGGACCCGGCCTAGACTCGCCCCATGCATGGTGAGCTGCAGGTTCTCGGACGAGCGGTCAAGCAGGCGCAGTACCGGCAGCACCGGGCGCTCGACACCGCCCTGGCCGCCGTCGGCACGACGCTGGCCCAGTGGGACGCCCTGCGGGCGATCGGCCGCTCGCCCGGGGCGTCCGCCCGCGCGCTCGCCGCGGCGACCTTCCAGAGCGAGCAGGCCTTCGGCACGCTCGCCGGCCGCCTGACGGCCCAGGGCCTGGTGGAGCGCCGGCCGGGGCACGGGCGGCGCATCGAGCACCACCTCACCCCGGCCGGCGAGCAGGTCCTCGCCGCCGGGCACCGGGTCGCCGACGACGTGCTCGCCGAGTGCTTCGCCCCCCTGCCGCCCGGGGACCGCGCCACCCTGCTCGACCTGCTCCAGCGCCTCGGCGGGGAAGCGGACGGTTAATCAGCCTGGCGGTCGCGGTACGCCGCCGCGGCGCGCTGGTACTCCTGGTGCTCGGCGGCGTGGTCCGGGATGTAGGAGCCCGAGGCGAAGAACCGCTCCAGCGCCTCGTTGGCGCCGACGGCGAGCGGGCCGGAGCGGGCGAACATGGCCGTCTCGTACCGGATGACGGCGGCGTCGAGCGTGGGCTCCTCGGCTATCGCGCGGGCCAGTTCGGCCGCGTCGAGCATGGCGAGGTTCGCACCGTGGCCGCCGAAGGGCGACATGAGGTGGGCCGCGTCGCCGACGAGCGTCACGCCGGGGACGTGCTCCCAGGCGAGCGGGGCCGGCAGGGCGTGGAGCGGCCGGTTGACGCAGCCGCCGTCGCCGTCCGTCACGAGGAGCAGCAACTCCTCGGCCCAGTCGCTGAATTCCGCCCACAGGAAGCCCCGGACGGCCTCGGCATCGGCCGGGTCGACACCGGCGGCGACGTGCCAGTCGAGGGCGGCGCGGATGCCGACGTAGCCGCGGACGCGGTCGCCGCCGTTGCGCTGGACGATGATCGCCTGACCGTTGCCGTTGTTCGCGAACACGTGCCCGTCACCGACGAGTTCGGCGACCCGGGGGTGGCGGCGCTCGACGTCGTCGAAGCGGACTTCGAGGAACGTCACCCCGCTGTACCGGGGCACCGCGTCGCTGACGAGCGGCCGCACCCGGGACCACGCGCCGTCGGCCCCGATCACCAGGTCCGCTTCGGCCGAGGCGCCGTCCGCGAACTCCAGCCGGTGCCGCCCCTCCCCCAGCGGCACCGCCGCGACGAGCTTGTGGCCCCAGCGCACGGTCCCGGGCTCGACGTGGGCGGCGAGCATCGCGCGCAGCTCGCCGCGGTCGATCTCGGGCGCCGCGACGTCCCCTTCGTCGGGGACGAACGAGGCGAGCACGGCGCCGCGGTGGTCGAGCCGGAGCTTGGCCTGCCCCTCGGGCCGGGCGAGTTCGGCGAACGCCTCCATCAGCCCGGCGTCCTCCAGCGCGATCTGCCCGGAGTCGGCGTGCAGGTCGAGGGTGCCGCCGGGGTCGCGGGCGTCGACGGACGCGTCGGCGTCGTACACCGTGACCTCGATGCCGCGCAGTTGCAGCACCCGGGCGCAGGTCAGTCCGGCGGGCCCCGCGCCGATGACGGCGATGCGGGGCCTGCTCGTCGGGGCCTTCGTGGTCTCCATGGGGATCTCCTTCGCTCATGGCGGACGGCCACCCGTTCAGCCACTTACTGAACGGGCGCTCGGTAAGTGACGGTAGCCGAGCGGGCGCTCGGTAAGCAAGAGCCGAGCGGGCGCTCGGTAAGTGGATAGGATGGGACCGCTGCGACGAAGGAGAGGAAGACCATGGCCCCCACCAGCGGAACCGAGCGGCGCTCCGGCGCCGAGACGCGCGCCGAGATCCTGCGCGTCGCGCTACGGCTGTTCACCGAGAAGGGCTACGAGGCCACCACCACCCGGGACCTCACCGAGGCCCTCGGGCTCACGCGGTCGTCGCTGTACTACCACTTCCGCAGCAAGGAGGACATCGTCGCGAGCCTGATGTCCGAGCGCCGCCGCGACCTGGACGAACTCGTCGAGTGGATCACCGCCCAGCCGCGCACGCCCGACCTCCCGCGACGGGCCGCGCTGCGCTGGCTGGACGGCACCACCCCGCAGCACCTCCAGGCGATGCTCCTCGCGCACGCCAACCAGCCCCTGATGCGGCGCCTGGCTCAGAAGGGCGAGGACGTCCGCGCGGCGTTCGACCGCGTCATCGACCTCCTCGCCCCCGAGGACGCCGGCCCCCAGGACCGACTCCTGCTGGTGATGGCCTTCGACACCGCCGGCGCGGCCCTGCTCGCCGCCAAGCCCACCGCCACGGACCCGAGCGACGTCCTCGCCGCCGCCCGCCGGGCCACGCGCGCGCTCACGGAGCCCGCCGCAGGCGCCTGAGGCGCGGGATCACCGCCCTCGCGTCAACTCCCGTTCGGCGACGGTCCGGAAGCCGGTCGGCGGGCGGCCGGTCAGGCGCCGCACGGTGTCGGTCGTGCGGTCCTCCGCTCCCCCGGCGATCTCGCCGTCCATGCCGGCGAGCAGCTCGGCGAACTCGCGAGGCATCCCGGCGGCCAGGTGGTCCCGGAACTCGTCGTGCGTCAGGTGGTCGTGGACCACCGGACGTCCAGTGACCTCGGCGACGATCGCGGCGACATCGTCGTAGCTCAGCGCCTCCGGGCCGGTCAGGACGAGGTCGCCGTCGGGCGCGCGGTCGTCGGTGAGGGCGTGGACCGCCACGGCGGCGATGTCGTCCGCGTCGACGAATCCGACCCGCCCGTCCCCGGCCGCCGTACGGATGACGCCGTCCTCGCGGATGCTGTGGGCGTGGAGGTGCTCGCCCGTGAAGTTCTGCATGAACCACGAGGGCCGCAGCACCGCCCACTCCTCGAACAGGCCGGGCAGCGCCCGGTGCACCTCCCCCACCGCCGGACCGCCTTCCGGAACGGCCGACGAGCCGAGCAGCACGGCCCGCCGCACACCCGCAGCGCGGGCCCGGCGGAGGAACGGCAGCATGACGGACGCCGGGTCGGGCTCGCCGACGGGCGGCACGAGGTAGACGCGGTCCGCCCCGGCGAGGGCGTCCTCGAACGTGGCGGGCTCGTACCAGTCGAAGCGCACCGGCTCCGCGCCGGGCAGCGGAGTCGCGCGGCGGGACGCGGCCCTGACGCGGTGTCCGGCGGCGAGCAGTCGCGCGACCGTCCGGCTGCCGGTGGTGCCGGTCGCGCCGGTGACGAGGGTGGTGGCGGTCATCGGGCGACGCTCCCGGTGAAGTCCAGGCCCGGCTGTCGCAGGGCGAGCGGGTTCCAGTAGTCGCGGTAGACGGCCAACCGTCCGTCCCTGACGGTCACGACGGCGATGTACGTCATCTCGAAGGGGCCGTCGCCCTGCACGACGCGGCCCACCGCCCGCATCTCCACGACAATGGTCTCCGGGTCGGCGGTCTCGTGGATCCGCAGGTCGGGGAAGCCGTGCAGGTCGATGTGGTCCGGGTAGCCGCGCATGTAGTCCGCGACGGCCTCCTTCCCCTCCAGTCGCCGCGGCCAGCCCGGTGGCGCGAAGGGGAACTCCATCACGCCGTCCTCGGCCCACAGGCCGACCCAGGCATCGATGTCCTTGTCCAGCAGCAGGCGCAGGCCGTGGCGGTACAGCTCCGCCGGCCGGGTGTTCGCGGGCATGGGTCTCGTCCCTCCGTCGCGTACGATACGGACCAGCGGTCCGCTTCACCGAAAGATACGGACCGTCGGTCCGCTTCGCAACCGACCCCTGCCACCCACCGGAGGACGACCGTGCCCGAGCGCAAGCCCCGCAAGGACGCAACCCGCAACCGGGCCGCCGCCCTCGCCGCCGCCGACACCCTCTTCGCCGACTGCCGGAGCCCCGAGGACGTCACCATGGCCGACATCGCCGACGCGGCCGGCGTCGGCAAGGGCACGCTCTTCCGCGCCTTCGGCGACCGCACCGGCCTCATCCGGGCCCTCTACGGCGCGCGCCTCGAACCCCTCGCGGCCGCCGTCGAATCCGGCCCGCCGCCACTGGGCCCCGCCACCCCGCCCGCCGAGCGCGTCCCCGCCCTCCTCGACGCACTGCTGTGCTTCAAGCTCGACAACCGGCACCTCGCGCTGGCCCTGGAGGGCACCGGCGCCGACAGCCCGTACCGGACGGACCACTACGAGCAGTGGCACACCCTCCTCCGCGACCTCCTGCACCGGCTCCCGGGCCTGGCCGACCCCGGCTTCACCGCCCACGCCCTGCTCGCGGCCACCCGCGCGGACCTCGTCGAACACCTGGCGGGCGAACGGCAGACCCCCCGCGAGGACCTGCGGGCACAGCTGGCGGCCTTCACCGCCCGCGTCCTCGGCACACCCGGCGCGACGACTCCCTGATCGGGCTGAACACGCGTGTGCGGTAAGTCCGTTGCCCGATCGGCACCGGGCAGTGGAGACTGACCTCGTTCATGATCGACCGCGGACACGAGGACCGCCCGTGCGAACCCCCTCCCCCGACCCCCGCATCGATGAGCGGGACGTCCTGCCACACCTGGACGGCACGGAACGCGGCCTGGTCGTGATGATGTGCGGCCTCCCAGGCTCCGGCAAGACCACGTACGCGCGAGTCCTCGAACGCCGCGGGTTCACCCGCCTGTCGATCGACGAGGTGGTGTGGACCCGCACCGGAGGCCGCGACGCCGCCGACCTCGACCCGGCGGGGTACGACCGGCTCAAGTCCGCCGCCGAGAAGGGACTTTGGGACGAGCTGATCCGTCTCATGGAGGCGAGGCGCCCCGTCGTCATCGACTACAGCTTCTGGAACCGCGCCACGCGCGAGCGCTACAAGGCCGCGATCGAGAGCCACGGCTGCCGGTGGGAGCTCGTCCGTCTCCGGGCCGACCTCGAAACCCTCCGCCGCCGCCTCTCGCACCGCAACCGGCGCAGCGACGCCAACAGCGTCACCGTCCCCGACGAGCTCCTCGAACGCTACTACGCCGCCTTCGAAGAACCCGTCAGCGAAGGCGAGTTCGTCATCGTCCAGACGTAGGCGCGCGACGGAACGGCGACGCCCGCCCCCGGCGCGGTGGCCGGGGGCGGGCGTGTCGGGGTGATCGGCGGAGCCGGGGAAATCAGGAGGTACGGCGGACGTACGGCTCCCAGGCCACCTTGATCGTGCGCCGCTCGGCAGATCCGGAGCGGAGCCGTGCCTCGGCGCCGAACGGCGGGGCACCGGAGCGCAGCCTGGCGGGCTGGGCGCTGATCAGCGTCCAGCCCGGGTTGCCGGTCACGCAGTCGACGGGGGTGCTACCGGTCGCGAATCTGCAGAAGGTCCGGTACACCGTGCCGTCGGTGGAGATGGCCTCCACCTGGAGGGTGTTGCCGTGGTCCGCGATGGCCACACCGCAGGCGGGGCCGTGGCCCGTGGGGAGTGCCGGCGGGGTCGACCAGGTCGTCACGTCGGCGTTCGGGCCGTTGAGCGGCTGGCTGCCGACCTGGACGGTGCCGTTCTTGACCACCCCGGTGTAGATGATCATTCCTGACCCCGTCGTCGCCGAGTCGATGGACTCGCACGGGCCGGCGGGACCCGTGTTGCCGGTCGCACCGGCCGGGCCCGTCGGGCCCGTATTGCCGTTGGTGCCGTTGGTACCAGCAGGACCCGTCGGACCCGTGACGCCATTGGTGCCGTTGGTGCCGTTGGTACCAGCAGGACCCGTCGGACCCGTGACGCCGTTGGTGCCGTTGGTGCCGTTGGTACCAGCAGGACCCGTCGGACCCGTCACGCCGTTGGTGCCGTTGGTGCCGTTGGTACCAGCAGGACCCGTCGGACCCGTCACGCCGTTGGTGCCATTGGTACCAGCAGGACCCGTCGGACCCGTGACGCCCGTGCTCGGACCGGCAGGACCGGTCGGACCGGTACTGCCGTTGGTGCCATTGGTACCAGCAGGACCCGTCGGACCCGTGACGCCGGTACTCGGACCGGCAGGACCGGTCGGACCGGTACTGCCATTGGTGCCATTGGTGCCGTTGGTGCCGTTGGCGCCCGCAGGGCCCGTCGGGCCCGTGACCCCGGTGCCCTCACCGGGAGGACCGGTCGGGCCGGTCGGGCCCGTGACGCCCTCGCCGGCAGGGCCGGTCGGGCCCGTGGGACCCGTCGGGCCGACGCACTCGATCACGTGGCCGTGGTGACCGTCGTGGGCGTGCTCGCCGTGGTCGCCGTTCTCTCCGTGGTCCCCGTGGTCTTCGCCGCCGTCACGGAACGACCGGCCCGGGGCGCCCGACTGGAGCATCGACCCGGCGAGCTGGTGCACCATGTTGTGGACACCGTCGGCCGACGGCAGACCACCGTCCGGCCCCTGCTCACTGCCACCCGGCCCCTGCTCGCCGCCGTCAGGGGACTGCTCACCGCCCCACTGGTCGTGCTCGTCCGGCGGACAGCCCTCCTCGCCGTGGTTCCCGTACATCTGGTGGCTCGGGTGCGGGAAGTGGAAGTGCATCCCGCCGGCGAAGGCCGTGCCGCTGGTCGACACGACGGCCGCGATGAGAAGCGCCGCACCTGCGGCGCGCTGTTTGCGGCGGTTCGGCACCGCGGCCTTCCGGATCTGCGTTTGGTGTGAGGACACCCAGTACTCCTCGTCCATCGGAGATCGGCAGGATGAAGTGACCCCGCCTGGTGACCGCCATTGACCTCGGGGAACGGCACTTCCTGGCGGCGACGGACCGGAGTGTCACCGGCCCGGCCCACAGCGACCACACGAATGGCCCGGCCCCGTTGGCCTGACACCGTGTTGGACCGCGGAACCGGAGCGGGCCCGAAATAGCATCGCCAGCGCGATGCGCGGGCCGGGCCGGCACGATCGGCCGCACCCGGTCCGCGCTCGGCTCCGCAGCCCGCCGCCCCCCATCCCGAGAGGCCGTTGTGGCACGACCTGACAGCTCCCCGCCCAGTGCACCCGTCCCCGGTCCGTCCCGCTCCGGCGACCGGAAGCCCACCATCTGCCTGTGCATGATCGTCAAGGACGAGGCGGCGGTCATCGAACGCTGCCTCGCGTCGGTGCGCGGCCTCGTCGACACCTGGGTGATCTCCGACACCGGATCCACCGACGGGACCCAGGAGCTGATCCGCCGTGCGCTGGCCGGGATCCCCGGCGAGCTGCACGAGGAGGCCTGGACGGACTTCGGCCACAACCGGACGCTCAACATCCGCCACGCCCGCGGCAAGGCCGACTACCTGCTGCTGATCGACGCCGACATGGTCGTGCGGCAGGACGGCCCGCTGCCCGAGCTCACGGCCGACTCCTACATGGTGCGCCACCCCGCCGATCTGGAGTACCGGATCAAGCGGCTGGTGAGCGGCACCGTCGAGTGGCGCTACGAGGGCTCGACCCACGAGTACCTGACGACGGACCAGCACGACCGCACCGCCGACCTCGACGCGCTGGTCATCGAGCACTTCGCCGACGGCGGCTCGCGCGCCGACAAGTTCGAACGGGACGCCCGCCTGCTCCGGCAGGACCTGGAGCGCGATCCCGGCAACGCCCGCGCGGTCTTCTACCTCGCCCAGACGATGCGCGACCTCGGGCGCACCGCCGAGGCGATCGAGCTGTACCGGCGGCGCGCGCGGATGGGCGGCTGGGCGGAGGAGGTCTACTACGCGCTGCTCCAGGTCGGCGTGCTGACCGCGGACGCCGGCGACTGGCCCTCGGCCATGGACGCCCTGCTCCAGGCCTGGGAAAGCCGGCCGCAACGACTGGAGGCCTGCTACCAGCTCTCGTCCCGGCTGCGCCTGATGGGGCGGTACCAGGCCGCGCACGCGTTCGCCCGGGCCGGCCTGGACCGTGGCGAACCGAACGACTGGCTGTTCACGGAGCCCTGGGTCTACCGCTGGGGGCTGCTCTTCGAGTACTCGATCACGGCGTACTGGGTCGGGGACGCGCGCGCGTCCCTGGACGCCTGCGACCGCCTGCTCGCCACCGCCGACCTGCCCCGGCTCTACCGTGAACAGACCCTGGCCAACCGGAAGTTCGCCGAACAGGCCGCACCGGCCACCGTCTGAACCCACACCGGCCGCCACACCGGCCACCGCACCGGCCCCGAGGCTCCCCGACCGTCCGGAGTCCTCGGGGCCGGCGGTCGCCCGCCGCTCAGCCGGTCCGGGTCAGCAGCACGTAGCCGTCCTCGTGGGCGACGTCGCGGTACCCGTGCGCGCGGTGCCAGTTCAGGCGGTTCTGCTCGATCTCGACCGTCAGCGGCCAGCGTTTGTTCCACGGCATCCAGGTGTCCACCAGGATCCACTGGGAGTCTGGCCGGCTGGGTTCCCAGCCGAAGAGGCCGACGGTGGTGCGGTTGGTGAGCTGCGGCACGAGGAGCGTGGAGGCCTGGACGGTGGCACCGTCCGGGATCCGGTCCATCAGCCGCCGGGCGACGGCGAGCCGCGGGTCGGTCCGCCAGGTGACCGGCTGGACCAACTGCCAGAACGGGAACTGCGGCAGCAGCAACAGACAGACCGCCGCCGCTCCCAGGAGGTGGCGCCGCACGCTGCCCTCCCGTGCGCGCCGGGCGGCCAGGGCCTCCACGAAGGCGGCGAAGACGATCGGCATCAGCACCAGCGAGTAGTGGTAGCCGGTGCCCCAGTGGAAGGCGTTGGCCGAGAAGAACCGCCACACCACCGTCGGGAGCGCGACCCACACGAGCGAGGAGCGCAGCGCCAGGAACAGCGTGATGGCCAGCAGGAGCACCAGCGTCGTCGCCTTGGCCTCGGGGGTGATCAGGCCGATCGTCGCCTTGTACAGCAGGCCCGCCACGACGGTGTCCGTGTCGGGTCCGCCGCCCGGGCCGCCGTGCGGTCCCTCGCCCGAGCCGTCGACGTACGACCAGTAGGCGAAGTCGCCGCTCGGATTGAAGGCCGGCAGGACCACCAGGACGGCGAACAGCGACCCGGCCACTCCGGCCGCGGCCGTGACGAACCCCAGCCTCCGGCTCCCCCGCCGGGCGATCAGCAGGCCGATCACCGCCACCGTGAGTCCGAGGTCCTCCTTCACCAGCAGCAGCGGCAGCGCCCAACACGCCGCCGCACGCGGCCTGTTGTCGCCGAGCGCGGCCAGCGAGAAGGCCAGCAGGGGGACGGCGAAGGCCACCTCGTGGAAGTCGAAGCCGATCGCGCTGGCGCCCCCCCAGGACAGGCCGTAGCAGACGCCGATCACCGCGGCGGGCCCCGATCCGAGCGCGCGTCGGGCCCAGAAGGCCAGTGGCACCATGCCGACGGCGACGAGTGCGGCCTGCACCACGAGCAGTGTCTCCGGGCTGCGCCAGACCCAGTAGAACGGGGCCACCAGCGCCAGGACCGGGGAGAAGTGGTCGCCCAGGATGGGGAAGCCGGGCGCCTTCAGCTCGGAGACGGGCAGGTGCCCGTCCGCGTAGGAGCGGACCACCTGCTCGAAGATGCCCAGGTCGTAGCTGTTGGAGAGCATCCGTTCGTGGATCCGCACGGACAGCGTCGTGTAGACGGCGAAGAGCGCCCCCGCCAGGCCCCAGATCCACCACGCACTGCCCACGACGGGCGGCAGCAGGTACGGCTGCGTGACCCGTCTCCCGGGGCCGGACTGCTGCGGTGGACGCGCGATGGTGCTGTCGGTGGGGGGTGCCTGCATGGTCACACCTTCCGGGAGCCGCTGTGGAGGCCGTCGTCGAGGCCGATACAGCACGGCGTTGCACCGGGATCGACGCCCAACAAGATGTCAGGAACGCCTCGGCTCACCGGGGGAAGGAATAACGCGGGCGGCACAGGTTCAACCGATTGGCCGCACCAGCCGGCCGCCACGGCGGGCTGTCAGGCGCTTCACCCACGCCGGCTACTTCAGCTACTTCAGCTCGAACAGCAGCGAGCGGACCTCGGTGGTTCCGCTGTTGTGCGTGGAGTGGTTCACCGCCGGGGACCACATCGTCCCGCCGGCCGTGAGCGAAGCCGCGGTGGTGCCGCCGGACTCGTCGGTGAAGACCACCTCCCCGTCCGCGAGGTTGTAGACGAGGTTGGCACGGTGGTGGTGCATGCCGGTCGTGACGCCGGGCCCGAGCCGGGCCTCCAGCAACCGGACCCGGTCGTTCTCGAAGAGGACCTTGTACACCTCGGGTGCCACCTGCACGGCGTCGGCTGTCACGGGAACCTCCTGGGCGCGGGACGGGAGCGTCGTTGACCTGCTCTTGACCGTAACGTCCGGTACACGGCCGCGCACGGCGGGTGCGCCAGGGGCAGACTCGACCGGGGATCCACGAAGCGGCGATCTACGATGAGAGGCGAGGTTCCATCTCCGGGTCCGCGTCGCAGCGGCGGGGAGGCCGACATGGCGTTCGACACCAATGGCTTCGAGCAGGCGGGCAGCCACCGCTACATACCGATCTCCGAACACGGCCTGATCGGCGATCTCCGCACGGCCGCCCTGGTCGGCACGAACGGCACCATCGACTGGTACTGCTGCCCGCGCTTCGACGCGCCCAGCGTGTTCGGGGCCATCCTCGACGCCGACCGCGGCGGGTCGTTCCAGCTGGCCGCCGACGTGCCCACGCGCACCCGGCAGTTCTACTTCCCGGACACGAACGTGCTGATCACGCGCTTCTTCGCCACCGACGGCGTCGCGGAGATCCAGGACTTCATGCCCGTCGTCGACGAGTCGCCCGAGACGGCCCGGCACCGGCTGATCCGGCGGGTGATCTGTGTCCGGGGAGTCCTGCCCTTCACCGCGCGCATCGCCCCGCGCTTCGGCTACGGCGCCGAGAAGCACACCGTGCACCTCGACGGCCACGAGGCGGTGTTCCGCTCGCCGTCGCTGACGCTCGCGCTGACCGCCACCGCGCCGCTGGAGAGCGACGGCCTCGACGTGTGGTCGCACTTCAAGCTCCTCGAAGGCGAGTCCGTCGTGTTCGCCCTCGACCGGATCGGCGACGAGGTCCCGACCCGGTCGTGCGCGTGCGCCGAGGCGCAGGAGCAGTTCGAGGCGACCGTCCGGTTCTGGCGCCGCTGGCTGGCCGGGTCGCGCTACCACGGGCGGTGGCGGGAGATGGTGCACCGCTCCGCCCTGGTACTGAAGCTGCTCACCTACGCGCCGACCGGCGCGATCGTCGCCGCGCCGACCACCAGCCTGCCCGAGCGGATCGGCGGCGAACGCAACTGGGACTACCGGTACGTGTGGGTCCGCGACGCCGCCTTCTGCGTCTACGCCATGCTGCGCCTCGGATTCACCACGGAGGCCGAGGCGTTCATGGGCTTCCTCTGCGACCGCATGTCCGGCACCGCCGGCGCGGGCGGCCCGCTGCAGATCATGTACGGCGTCGACGGGCGCGGCGAACTGCCCGAGTACGAGCTGGCGCACCTGGAGGGCCACCTCGGCTCGGCGCCCGTCCGGGTCGGCAACGCCGCGACCGGCCAGCTCCAGCTCGACATCTACGGCGCCATGATCGACTCCGTCTACCTGTCCGACAAGTGGGGGCAGCCGATCAGCAGCGCCGGGTGGGAGGACGTCGGCGCGGTGGCGGACTGGCTCTGCGAGCACTGGGACCAGCCCGACGAGGGCATCTGGGAGACCCGCGCGGGCCGCCGGGACTTCGTGTACTCGCGGCTGATGTGCTGGGTGGCGCTGGAGCGGGCGATCCGGATGGCGAACCGCCGCGGCCTGCCGGCCGACCTGCCCCGCTGGCGGCAGTCCCGGGACGCCATCTACCGGCAGATCATGCGGCGCGGCTGGTCGGCCGAACGGGGGGCGTTCGTCCAGTCCCTCGACGGCGGCGAGCTCGACGCCTCGCTGCTGATGATGCCGATGGCCAAGTTCGTCTCGCCCACCGACCCCAAGTGGCTCTCCACCCTGGACGCGCTCACGGCGGACCTGGTCTCCGACTCCCTGGTGTACCGCTACAACCCGGACACCAGCCCGGACGGCCTGAGCGGCTCCGAGGGCACGTTCTCGATCTGCTCCTTCTGGTACGTGGAGGCGCTGGCCCGCGCCGGCCGGCTGGAGGAGGCCAGGCTCGCCTTCGAGAAGATGCTCACCTACGCCAACCACCTCGGCCTGTTCGCCGAGGAGATCGGCCCGACCGGCGAGCAACTGGGCAACTTCCCGCAGGCGTTCACCCACCTGTCGCTGATCAGCGCCGCCTTCAACCTCGACCGGGCCCTGGGCTGACGCGACGCCGAGGGTGTGGGATCCCAGGGAAGGAACCGGCCGGCCCCGGGCGCTCGCCGAAGGCCCGGCCGACGCAGGGGCGGCGAAAAGGTTGGTGTGCAGGGCCGACGGAACCGGGTAATGTCTTTCTCATGTTCTTCCAGACGCCGATTTACGAGTGAGCGCGTGGCGGGCCCCTGCTGACGTCCTTCGACGTCACCGCCCGTCCCCCACCGATGAATCCGTAGACCACTTCACTTCACCACCGGGAGAACCCACAACCGTGAGCAAGAACATCAACAACCCCGTGGGCATGGGCGGCGGCCAGCGCAAGAGGCAGTCCCGCGCCGAACGGCAGAACAACGGTCCGCACCGCAACCTCGACCGCCAGAGTGCAGCCGACCAGAAGGCAGAGCTGGTGCGCAAGATGCGCGAGAAGGCAGAAAAGGCCGAGGGCGCCGGGCAGGCGGACGGCGACACCGTACAGGGCTGACGCACCGCCGCCGCAGCGCGGCACCGCACGGAGCAGGGCGGGGGGGGGCGCGCGCGCGCCGGCGCCCGCCGAGGGCGCGCGGGGGGGGGGGGGGGGGCCCCCGCCGCCCCCCCGGCACACACCCCCGCGGGGGTGT
>NZ_JBHWGV010000154.1:0-5222 GCF_042732955.1 Kitasatospora sp. NPDC059747
GGCGCCCGCGGGCCCCCGGGGGGGCGCGCGGCCGGGGGGCGCCCCCCCCCCCCCCGCCCCCCCGCCCCCGCCCCCCGGCCCCCCCCCCCCCCCCCACCGCCGCACTCTCGGCCGGGGTGGTCGTCCTGGCCGTGCTGTCGGGCGCGACGCTCCTCACGGCCCGCGGCCACTCGGACACCCGCCCGGCCACGGGGCTCGCCGCGACGGCGGACGGCACGGCCGCCCCCTCCCCCGGCTCGACGCCCAGCGCCACGCCCACGGCCAGCGCCACGCCCACGCCGGCCGGGCCGCAGCCTCCGGCGACGGCCGCCCAGCTGGCCGACGGCATCACCTTCGAGCAGGCCGCCACCGCGCTCGGTCAGTGCCTGGACTACGACAAGGAGATGCAGGCCCGGTGGCAGAGCCCGCCGCCGTCGGCCGCGCAGGGCACACAGGGCACACAGGGCACACACCCGAACCGGCCCGTCCACGACTACGGGACCCTCGCCGACTACCGCATCCTGCTCGCCGTGAAGAGCACCGGGGACGACAACTCCCCGGGCGACGGCATCTCGGTCGTCGGCGTCAGCCAGGGCGCACACCCGACCCGGCTCATCTGCCACCAGACCGACGGCAGGACCTCCGGTCTCCAGTCCGGCAGCGCCGACCCGCGCGCGGGCGGCCCGGAGGGCCTGGTGAACCCGGACATCAACGGGGGCAAGCTGTACCGGCAGGCCATGCTCGACGGCCACGCCTGGAAGCTGCCGTACCGCTGGGGCAGCATCGGCACGTTCGCCCCCTCGGTCACCCGGGTGAGCGTCTCGTACGGAGACGGACCGGCCGTGGACGCGGCGCTCGACCACGGCTGGTTCGCCGCCACCGGCCTCCTCACCGGCCCCGTGACCCGGACCCCGCACATCAAGGGCTACGACGGCACCGGGAAGCTGGTCTACGACTCCGACGACGACAAGGGCTACCAGAAGGACCTCTGACGGGTCGCCGCACAGCTCGGCCGACCCCGCCCCCGCCCGCGCCGCACTGCGCGGTCCTGTCCGATCGTCCAACAGGTGGACGGCCGCGTGGTGTTGCACTCCAGTGGTCCGCACAGTGGCGTTCCGGTTGAATCGGATGCAGAAGGGCCGGGACGTTCCCACCTGGGACGGGCCGGCCGCCGCTTCCCGGCGCCGTCGTGCACGGTCCTGGGGCGCGGGACGTGTGCGGGCGCCCGGACCTCCTCAAGCGGGCCGTTCACCCACTCCCGCGTCTCCGGACGGTGCACGACGGCGCCGTTCGCATTGTGTGCATCAAGCACAAGGGTGAGGGCCGGGAGCAGTCCCGGCCCTCACCCCTCCGCGCGTCAGCGGACGCCGCCCGTCCGCCTCCGGTGCTCGTCCAGCGCCTGCCACACCTTGTCCCGCAGGAACGGCGCCTCCGTGAACCGGATCCCCGTCGCGTCGCGCAGCGCGTTGGCGAAGGCGGGCGGCACCGGGTTGAACGGGCTCTCGGACATCGACTTGGCGCCGAGCGGCCCGATGGAGTCCGACGTGTCGGAGAAGTGCACCTCCGTGCGCGGCACGTCCGCGTACGCGGGCAGCCGGTAGCGCCGGAAGGCGGCCGTGGTGACCTCGCCCCGGTCGTCGACCAGGACCTGTTCGAACAGCGTCGCGCCGAGCGCCTGCGCCACGCCCCCCTCGACCTGGCCGCGGCACTGCAGGGGGTTCATGACCTTGCCGGCGTCGGCGCCGTGGACGCTGCGCAGGATCCGCATCTCGCCGGTGTCCGGGTCGACGGCGATGCGGAACCACTGGGAGTTGAAGGCGATCGAGCGCGGCGAGCCGCCGAAGTGGCCGTCGGCGCTGAGCTCCACGCCACGGCCGCGCGCCGCCTCGAACACCTCCTTGAGCGCGACCGCCCGCCCGTCGCACTCCACCGCGTCCGCGGTGAGCCGCAGCAGGCTGCGCGGCGTGCGGGCGTACTCGGCGGTGAAGCCGAGGATCCGTTCGGCGAGCGCGTTGGCCGCCTTCATCACCGCCTTGCCCGCGACGACGGTGCCGGCCGAGCCGAAGGCGCCGGTGTCGTGCTTGACGACGTCGGTGTCGGACTGCCGGATCGCGATCCGGTCCACGGTGGTGCCGAGCGCCCCGGCGGTGATCTGCTTGTGCACGGTGGTGGTGCCGTTGCCGAACTCCGCCGTGCCCACGGCGATGTCGTACGTGCCGTCCTCCAGGAGCTTGACCGTGGCGTCGGCGATGTGACCGCCGGGCGGGCCGCAGGCGATGGCCGCCATGGCGAAGCCCTGGCCCACCAGCCAGCCCTCGGGGGCGAGTTCGGCGCTGCTGTCGTTCGCGAGGGCGGTGCGGACGACGCCGAGGCACTGGTCGAGGCCGTAGCTGGCGATGTGGAGGTCCTCCTCCTCGCCGAGCGGGCCCTCCATGTGCTCGCCCGGGCCGATGATGTTGCGCTCCCGCAGCACCAGCGGGTCGATCTCCAGCCGCCGCGCGAGCTCGTCCATCGCCGACTCGACGGCGAAGGTGACCTGCCCGAGGCCGTAGCCGCGGAAGGCCCCGGCGGGCACGCCGTTCGTGTAGACCGAGTACGCGTCGACCTTCTTGTGCGGCGCGCGGTAGACGCCCATGGACTCGCCGACGCTGTGGAACATCACCGCCGGACCGTGGTTGCCGTACGCTCCGGTGTTGGACACCACGCGGAACTGGATGGCCGTCAGGGTCCCGTCCGCCTTCGCGCCGAGCTTGACGGTGATCGTGAACGGGTGCCGGGTGGTGGCGCCGTAGAACTGCTCGCCGCGCGTGAACTCCAGCTTCACCGGCCGGTGCAGCCGCATCGCCGCGAGCACCGCGATATCCTCGGTGAGCATCTCCTGCTTGCCGCCGAACCCGCCGCCGACCCGGCCCGCGACCACCCGGACCTTCTCCATCGGCAGGTCGTACAGGTCGCACAGCGCCCGGCGGGTGAGGAACGGCACCTGGGTGGAGGACCGGACCACGATCCGCTCCTCCCCCGTCTCCCCCGTCTCCCCGGCCTCCCCGGCCTCCTCGAAGTAGACGACGCAGCCGTGCGTCTCCAGGCTGGCGTGCTGCACCCGCTGGGTGCGGAACGTCTCCTCGTAGACCACGTCCGCCGCGGCGAAGCCCTGCTCGACGTCGCCCATCTCGCCGTGGGCCTCGCCGCAGACGTTGTTCTCCGCGCGGGCGATCCGCGACTCCGGCCCCTTGGGGTGGATCACCGGCGCGCCGGGTGCCATCGCCTCCTCCGGATCGAGGACGTACGGGAGGTGCTCGTACCCGACGACGATCCGCCGGCAGCCCTCCTCGGCCGCGCCCTCGCTCTCGGCGACCACGGCGGCGACCCGCTGACCGACGAAGCGGACCACGTCGTCGAGCACCCGGGTGTCGTCCGGGTCCTCGGTGGGGTGCTCGTGCCGGGCAGAGGAGTAGAGCTTGTCGGGGGCGTCCTCGTGGGTGAACACCGCGACGACCCCGGGCACCCGCAGGGCCGCCGAGGTGTCGATGGAGACGATCCGCGCGTGCGGGTGCGGGGAGCGCAGCAGCTTCATGTGCAGCAGGCCCTCGACGTCGAGGTCGAAGGTGTATCGGGCGGTGCCGGTGACCACCTGCGGCCCGGCGGGCGCGCCGAGGCTGCGGCCGACGGCCTGGCCGGCGCACGGCGCCTCGGTGTGCTTGACGCCCCGGATGGAGTCCTCGATCGCCCGGTAGCCGGTGCAGCGGCACAGGTTGCCCTTGAGGGCGCGCGGCAGGTCGGCGCGCTTGTCGTCGTCGAAGCCCTCGGCGGAGGTGGTCATCAGCATGCCGGCCGTGCAGAAGCCGCACTGGAAGCCCTGGGCGTCCAGGAAGCGCTGCTGCATCGGGTGGAGTTCGCCGTCCTTGGCGAGCCCCTCCACGGTGGTGACGGAACGGCCCTCGGCGCGCAGCGCCGGGTAGAGGCAGCTGTGCACCGGGTCGCCGTCGACCTGCACGGTGCAGGCGCCGCAGTCCCCGGCGTCGCAGCCCTTCTTCACCCCGAACCAGCCGCGCTCGCGCAGGTAGGTGCGCAGGCACTGGCCCGCTCGGGGCTCGGCGTCGAAGTCCTCGCCGTTGACGCGGATGGT
This sequence comes from Kitasatospora sp. NPDC059747, assembly GCF_042732955.1. Lineage (NCBI taxonomy): Bacteria > Bacillati > Actinomycetota > Actinomycetes > Kitasatosporales > Streptomycetaceae > Kitasatospora > Kitasatospora sp. NPDC059747. Next base: position 4,106 of record NZ_JBHWGV010000154.1, read on the forward strand.
GTAGCTCATCGCCCGGCCTCCTCGACCAGTTCGCGGCGGATCTCCTCGGCGAAGCGGTGGGTCATGTGCCGCCGCCAGGCCGGGAGCCCGTGGATGTCGTCGAAGTACTCGTCGGGCCGGACGCCGTAGCCGACCGCCTCCCGGACGGCCTCGGCGTTCGGCGGGACGGCGAAGCGCAGCTGGATCGGACGGACGGTCGAGGCCGTGATCGTCAGTGCGAGTTCGCCGTCGACCGGGTCGACGGTGCCGATCAGCAGGGCGCCGGAGCGGCCGAGCCCGTACAGCGAGGCCTGGCGGAACGCCGTCCGGCTCGCCAGCGCGCGGGCGGGGACGGTGATCGAGCGCAGCAGCTCGCCGGGCCGCAGGACCTTGACGCCGGCGCCGGTCACGAAGTCCTTCACCGGCACCCGGCGCACCTCGCCCGTCTGGGACAGCAGGGTGCACACGCCGTCCAGGGCGGCGGTCAGCGAGATCATCGGCCCGGCCGGGAGCCCGTTGCACAGGTTGCCGCCGACGGTGGCCATGTTCCAGATCTTCCAGGAGGCGAGGAACGCGCGGCAGCACTGCTCGACGAGCGGCGCGGCCCGCCAGTGCGCCGCCCGGGCGAAGCGGGAGAGCTGGGCGATCGTGCAGGTCGCGGCGATCTCCAGGTCCCCCGAGGCGGTCATCCGGAGCGGCTCCCAGCCCATCCGGCCGAGGTCGATGAGCCGGCGGATGTGCGGCTGCGGCTCGGAGAACAGGTACGTGCCCCCGCCGAGCCAGGCGTCCCCCGGGCGCCAGGTATCGCGACGCCGCGCGTCACGCAGCTCCACCACCGTGTTCAGGTCCACGTCCAACCACCGTCCTCGACCGTTCAGTAGGGCGATTGAAGCAACGGCGGGAGCCGGGAACGAGTGGGCTGGGATACCAGGGCCGTGAGGCCGGATTGGATGATCAACCAAGCCGTGCACCTCGCAGTTGCGACGCTACTACGAGCAGTAGCCTCGCGGATGCAAGGAGCAGCGGGGCCGGGGGGGGGGGGGGGCCGGCGCCGGTCGTGGTGGTGGGGGGGGGGGGGGTGAGGGGGGGGGGGGTGGTCAGCCAGGTCTCAGGCAGGGGGGGGCGGGGGGTGTTTTGG
>NZ_JBHWGV010000154.1:5232-10552 GCF_042732955.1 Kitasatospora sp. NPDC059747
AAACCCCCCGTGTCACCGCGCATGTGCGACGATACACCGCGCAGTCGCAGCGCGACTCCACCGCGCTGCGCCCCGGGTGGGTGTCCGGGCCCGCCGCTGTCGTGTCTGTCCGCGAGGGGTCAGTACCGCGTGGTGACGGTCACCCCGCTGAACGCCGTCCGGGCGTAGAGGCTGATGTAGCGGTAGCCGGCCGTCGTGTTGGTGACGGTGAGGCTCTGGGTGGAGCCGTCGTTGAACGAAGCGCTCCTGTAGGCGTTGAGCGTGGCCCACGAGGTCGGGTTGTAGAGCAGGTAGGCCGTGCCGGTGCCGCCCTTGGTGGTGGCGGTCAGCGTGGTGGTGCCGGCCGGCAGCCAGATGTAGAGGTAGTCGAGGTTGCCCGCGGACGCGGACTGGTCGGTGCGGTAGCAGTTGCGGTCCATCACCCGGGTGTCGGCCGCGGTGCACGCCGTCGTGCCGTCGGTGACGGTGAGCGACTTGCTCGCGGTGGCGGTGTGGCCGCTGTCGTCGGTGACGGTCAGGGTGACGGTGTAGGTGCCGGGTGCGGTGTACGTCTTCGCCGGGCTGGCCGTGGTGGCGGTGGTGCCGTCGCCGAAGTCCCAGGCCCAGGAGGCGATCCGGCCGCCGCCGGTCTCGGTGGAGCGGTCGGTGAGCCGCACGGTCAGGCCGTCGGCGGTGCTGTCGAACGCGGCGGTCGGGGTGCCGCCCGTGGTGGCGCACGCACCGGCGGCGCAGGCAGTCAGCCAGGCGTCGAAGTCGGCGTCGTACGAGGTGCCGAGGGAGTTGTAGACCGCGTAGCCGCCGGGGTAGTCGCCGGCCCGGAAGTGGCCGAGCATCGCCTGGACGACGTCCGGGTGCTTCTCGACCATGTAGCGCACGGCGAGGTAGCCCCACGGGTAGGTGCGGGTGGTGTCGCTGTTGTCGTAGGTGTTCTGGAACAGCGTGCTGAGCTTGTAGGTGTGCTTGGCGGCCTCGGACACCGCCTGGGTGTCGGTGACGCCGCGGTAGGTGTAGGAGACGTACTCGGCGACGCCCTCGATCCACCACACGTCGGGCACGGCGATCTGCTGCGAGAAGTTGCCCTTCATGTCGTAGCGGGCGTCGAGGGCGTGCGTGTACTCGTGGTTGAGGTTCCAGACGCGGGCCGTGAAGCCGTTGTCGGTCGGGTGGCGGTAGGTGATCGAGAGCGGCTGGTTGGCGGGGCTGGTCGGATCGCCCGTCAGCGTCATGCCGCCGTTGTTGGTGTCGATGCCGTAGATCGGCCCGGCGTAGGTCTGGTAGTCCGCCGGGCTGGCGAAGTTGACCAGTTGGAGCGTGGACTCGTACTGGCCGGGTATCGGGCCGTTGTCCTTGACGAGGTTGTGGACGAACGGGTCCTGGTTCTGCAGGCTCGCGCAGACGGCGTCCAGGTCGGCCGCGGTGAGGTCCTGCGCGCGGACGGTGTGCGTGGCGTCGCAGGTGCGGCTGACCGGCAGGGCGGCGGCGGTCAGCCGCTGGGGCAGGTCGCAGACGCCGTAGTACGAGCACTGGGCCTGGTCGTAGGCGGCGGCCAGCCCGGCGACGCCGACCCACAGCGGGGCGGTCGGACCGGTGATGGACGAGGCGTCGAGCAGGCCCTTCATCAGCGGGCGCACCTTGGCCTGGAGGGCGGGGTGCTCGATGAAGCGGGCGGTCTCGATGCCGGCGTTGGAGTCGAGGAAGGAGTTGGTGCCGCCGAGCAGGCCGCGGTGGTCGAGCGCGAAGGCGTCGAGGGTGTCGATGAGGCCCGGGTCGGCGGTGACGGCGTCGACGTAGTCCTGGTTCTGGTGCCCGCGGAAGATCGGGGTGAAGACGTCGTTGACGAAGTTGACCATGTACCAGGAGGAGTCGTACGCGGCGGTGTAGCCGTTCAGCACCCGCTTGTACGTGCCGAGGTAGCGGGCCTGCAGGTTCGCGCTGTCGGTGAGGATGACGGCCTCGCCCGCGATCTGCCCGTTCGCGTCGCTGACGTCCGTGAAGTGCGGGCTCGCGGTGAACGCGTCGAGGCCGCCCGCCACCGCGGTGGTGAGGGCGGAGTCGTAGGAGCCGACGTCCGCGGGGTGGTTGAACTGCACGTAGTACCCGGCGCGCAGGTAGAGCACCAGTGGCAGGATCCCCGTCGAGTTGTCCCCGGGGTAGGCGGAGGCGACGCCCTGGAGGGCGTTGGCGATCGTCATCATCTGGCTCTCGCGGAACACCCCGGACGCGTCGGAGCCGGCGATCCCGAAGAGCGTGTTGACGCAGTCGGGCGTCGAGGCCTCGACGAAGGAGACCAGCGCGGACCCGGTGCGGCCGCCGAAGTCGGCCGGGGTGCAGGACGCCGCGGCGAGCCGCGTGGCCGCAGGGGCGTGCGGGGCGGTCGCGGGCGCGGTCAGGGGGCTGCGCGGCGGGAGTTGGGCGGCGGTGAGGGGGTGGTCCTGGACGGCCTCACGGCTCGCGGCGTCCCTGGCGGAGCTCCCGGTCGGCGGCAGGATGCGGGGGCCGTGCCCGGCGGACGCCGTGTGGCGTGCGGACGCGGGCGGGGCGCTGTCCGGGGCCGCGAAGCCCGGCGCGGCGCCCAGGCCGACGACGGCGGTACTCGCCGCGGCGAGGACCGCCATAGCCCTTGGCAGCTTGAAGAACTGACTCATCAACACTCCTGTGTGGGGGTGGGTCGAGCTGCCTCCGCGCGCTGTCCGTTGGGGGGTGCTCACCGAGGCATGTGAAATAACACATGTCACCGGTCACATGGGTCAAGACCCGGGCGTCAAGGTTCGCATCCGGACCGTTCCGAATCGCGACATTGAACGTTCAAATGCCCGTCACCGCGCCAACAGCAAGGCAGGCCAGGGCGGTTGGCGGCCCGTCACGCGACCGTCCGGGGCAACGGCGCCGACCGCCGGGGGCATTGACACCGGCACTGTCGGCCCCGGCCCCTACCCTCGGGGCATGACGATTCAGCGCATGGACAACGTCGGCATCGTCGTCGACGACCTCGACGCCGCCATCGCGTTCTTCACCGCACTCGGCATGGAGCTGGAAGGCAGGATGCCGACGGACGGAGAGTGGGCGGGCAAGGTCGTCGGGCTCGACGACATGCGGTGCGAGATCGCGATGATGCGGATCCCGGGCGCCCCGGGCCGGCTCGAACTGGCGACGTACCACACCCCCGTGGCGATCACCCCCGCGCCGGAGGTCCCCCCGGCGAACACGCTCGGCCTGCACCGCGTCATGTTCGCCGTCGACGACATCGAGGACACCCTCGCCCGCCTCCGGCCCCACGGCGCCGTCCTCGTCGGCGAAGTGGCGCGCTACGAGGACAGCTACCTGCTCTGCTACCTCCGCGGGCCGGGCGGGATCATCCTCGGGCTGGCCCAGCAACTGGGCTGAGCCGAAGGACACGCCCCGGGCCCGGCAGGCCGCGTCCGGGCCGAGGCGTCGTCCGCGCGTTCACCGGACCGGGTCAGGAGCCGGCCGCGGCCAAGGCGACACTGTCCCAGGCGAACCCGTCCGGGTCCGTGAAGGACGCGGCGCCGGTGCTGCCGAGGACGATCCGGTGCGAGCCGGTGCCCTCGACGGCCACGCCGACCTCCTTCGCCAGCGCGCGGCGCTTGTACAGCGCCAGCTTGACGGCGCCGGGCCCGCCGGCGGTGAACTCGGTGTACTTGCCGCCGAAGCTCCTGGCCACGGTCAGGCCCCGGCCGACGTAGAACTCCCTGGTGGCCTTGACGCCCTCGACGCCGAGCAGCAGGACGACGTCGTCGATCTCGCGGGTGGCCGGGCCGGTGTCCTTCTTCGCCGAGGTCGCGATCTTCCAGGCCGTCCCGTCCGGCGCCTGGACGACGCCGCCGTAGCCCCACAGCGACCTCGCCGCGGGCTTGAGCACCGTGGCCCCGGCGGCCACGGCGTCGGCGATGAAGCCGTCGACGGTGCCCGGCCGGGACACCGTGAGCGCCATGGCGAAGCCCCGGAAACCGGTGGTCGGCGCCGCGGACTCCCGCAGGCGGACGTGCTGCTCCACGCCGAACGCGGCATAGAAGCGGTGGGCTGCCCCGGCGTCGGCCACCTCAAGGGTGACGGAGGCGAGGGACACGGTGGACGCGGTGTTCTCGTTGTTTCCCATACCCATGACGCTACGGGCGGCCCTGCGGCGGGGGCTTCTCGAATCCTGACCGGTCCCGTGGGTTTCCGGCACCTCCTACGAACCGGCCGCGGCCACCGATCGCGCGAGCTCCAGCATCGCGTCGTTGCCGGCCCTGACCGCGGTCAGCTCCGCTTGGTGCTGGCGGATGAGCTCGTCCTCGTAGGCCGTCTCGACGGTGAACCAGACCCCGACGACGTTCGTCCGGGCCTTGCAGTCGACGTCGGCGGTGGCCGTGGCGATCTCCTCCGCGGACGGCGCGGCGGCGGCCGCCCAGCGGGAGTCCTTGAGGGCGTCCCCGGGCGTGGCGTAGGAGTAGCCGCGGTCCCCCATGCAGCGCGACCAGTCCTGGAAGACGGTCCTGACCCTGGGGTCCGTCATCGAGCGTTCGAAGCCCTCGTAGTTGATCCCCACCGCGACGTCGGCGTCCCGGCCGGTGCCGCCGCGCGAGGTCAGCTCCTTCTGCGCGGCCCCGACGCACCCGCCCGGCGGCAGCCCCTTGCCCCGGAACTCGGTGGCCGATCCCGGGGCGGGCTTCCCGCCCGGCCCGAGGCCCGTACCGAGCACGGTGGTGAGCTCGGCGCCCATCGACGCTCCCCCGCTCGGCTTCCTCGCGCCGCCCGGGTCGGGCGCGTGGTAGCCGTGCACGGAGACGTCGGCGAGTTCGACCGGGTCGTACCGGTGAGCGGTCTGGCTCTGGGACGGCACCGACCCGGACCCGGGCGGCCGGGAGTACTCCAGGCCGAACCCCCGTACGCAGCGGGCGACCAGCACGGTCTGCGCCGCGTCGTACTGCCGGAACTGCTCCCCGCTGAGCAGGTAGGCCTCGATGGGCAGGGCCCGGTCGCCCGCCTCGGTCAACCGGGGGACGTCGCCGATCGGTGGCGGGTCCATCGGCGTCAGGGACGCGGACGGCCTGGCGGCGGGCGCGGCGGGGGCCGCGGGTCCGGAGGCGCAGCCGGCGGTGAGGACCAGGGGGACGAGCAGGAGGGCGGCCAGTGAACGGCCGCGGTGGGGGGACGTCATGGCGGGGCTCCTCGGGCGGCTCGGGCGGTACGGGTGGTACGGGCGGCTCGGTCGGCTCGGTCGGTGGAACGGGGCGACCGGGGGGGGGGGCCCCCCCCGGGGGGCCGCCCCCCCCGCCCGGCGGGGGTGGAGATTTCAAGGGCGGGGGGGGGGTTTTGG
>NZ_JBHWGV010000154.1:10562-18580 GCF_042732955.1 Kitasatospora sp. NPDC059747
GTCCCCGACGAGCGGGGCCCGGCACCCGGTCGGAGCCGGATCAGAGTTCCCAGGCCTGCGAGTGGTTGTTGTTGCGCATGTTGATGGAGCCGCCGTTCCACGGCACCGCGCCCAGGTTGGCCCACGAGTTGTGCGGGATGTACTGGTTCGGGCCGGTGTTGCGGATGCTGTACTCGCGGTAGTAGACGCGGACGTTCCAGTTCTGGTCCATGTTCCACACGGAGGCGGCGTTGTTCATGACGGCCTGGCCGTTGCCGGCCCCGCCGCCGCCGAAGTAGCCGTCGTAGTTGCCGTCCTCGCCCTTGCCGAAGAAGGCACCCTGCAGGTCGGGGCTGTAGTAGACGCACGCGTCGCCGCTGATGCAGCCGCCGGAGCTCGCGAGGGCCGGCGTGGCGGTGCCGAGGAGCACCGTTCCGAGGGTGACCGCGGCCAGGGCGGCGGCCGCCATCTTCTTGTTCATCTCACTGCCTTCCGATCGGTGGAGTGGGATCCCCCGCACCCTCGTCCCGGGGCGGGTCGCATCCCTGATCGTGATCAGGCCGTGGTGCTCGGCCCGACGGGAACGACTCTGCGCCAGGAGCGGAGCCGACTTCGAGAGCGGACGGACTGTTTGGAACGTCCAACCCGTTCCCACAGCGCTGAGCTGGGGATTGGGAACGGCACGATCGGACTCCGGATCCCGTGGAACGGCTCTCCGGCAGCAGGCTTCGGTCACACGCCGGGTGGGAGGGGAATGGGAAGTCGGCCCGGCCGACTTCCCGTGCGCTCCGAGGTCCTGATCGACTTCCCTCACCGGGCAGGGCGTCTTGCCCTGTGTTGGGCCCTGCGGGCCGTTCCGGCGGGGTGTGCCCCGTGGGAGCCTGGATGGTCAGGCTCTGCACGCGATCTCGGCGAACGGATCTGTCATGCGGCACACCACCGATTCCCAGCGGAAGGCCGCTCCGGACCGCGAGCAGGTCAAGCCCCGCGACGCCGGACGGGCCGGCGGCTCGCCCGGTGCCCTCCAGCGGTCGATCGGGAACGCCGCCGTCGGGCGGATGATCGCGCGCGAGGCGGTACAACGCGAGGCAGTACAGCGCGACGCGGACGGCGGCGCCGCGGTGCGGGACGCCGCCGCCGTCGCCGGGCGGGCGAACCGGCGGCTTCCGGGCGACGTGCAGCGGTCCATGGAGAGCGCCTTCGCCACCAGCCTGGACCACGTCCGGGTCTCGGTCGACGAGCGGGCCGCCGCGGGCATCGACGCCCGGGCGTACACCGTCGGCAGCAACATCGTCGTGCAGAACGCGGGCGTCCTGCGCGACGTCGAGACGATGGCCCACGAGATCCACCACACCACCCAGCACGACGCCCCGGCCGGCCTCAGCGACCCGGACGGCAGGTGGGAGCGCGAGGCCGCCGACGTCGGTGCCCGCGTCGCCCGCGGCGCGACCGTCCGGCGCCCGGTCCAGCGCCGAGCGGCCGACGGCCACGAAGGACACGTCCACGGCGCCGCGCTCCAGCGCCGGGTCGGCTTCGAGTTCGAGTCGCAGTGGCGGGTGCGCGACCACAACGACCTCACCGCGCAGGACGAGCAGGCCTACCAGGACGAGGTCACCCGGCGCGACGGCATCATCGGCCTGAAGATCCTCCGGAACATGGCCGCGAAGGTCGCCGCCGATCTCCTGGACGAGAACGAGCAGGCCAGGACGCCCAACGAGCTCACGACGGCCTGGATCGCCGAGCTGCCCCGGCAGGGCCCGGCCGACCCGCCGCGGTTCGAGGCGACCGACGCGGGCCGGGCCCGGCTGCAGCGGGCCCGGCAGGAGAAGCCCGACGAGTACGCGCGGCACGCGGAGGGCGCCGCCTATCCGCTGATGGCCAACGGCGAGATCCGGGAGACCCCTATCCGCGGCCGGGACGTCCCGAAGATGGGCGTCGTCGGCCGGGGCACGGACTACAAGCTCACCTCGGACGTCAGCCCGACGGGCGGGTCGGCCCTGGAGTGGGTCACCGAGCCGCTCACCACGAAGGACGAACTCCTCGCCGTGATGGGCGAGATCACCCGGGTCTCGGCGGCCCTGGACGCCCGGCAGGACGAGGAGTCCTTCCCGCTCACGGACGTGCAGCTCGGGGGCTTCACGGCGGACGCCGGAATCATGGTCTTCCCGCTGGGCGGCGAGCTGGTCTACGCGCCGCAGATGACCGGCGGCTTCAAGCTCGACGAGCTGCCCCGGCTGGTGAAGTACCTCAACGTGCCGAACAAGAAGCCGTTCACCACCTCCGCTTCCGCCTTCGAGCAGCGGAAGGAGGCCAAGGACGACCTGCACACGGGCTCCCTCGGCGAGGTCGACCAGATCCGCAAGCAGGCGGAGGACCAGGCCAAGCGGCTCGGCAAGGACGTCACCGGCGGCGAGTCCACGGCCGCGCTGGTCGGCCTGGCCACCCTGGTCGGCAGCTACCTGGTGAACGGCGACAAGCTGCCGCCCAAGTCGAACTCGAAGTCGATCGCGGGCGGCCTGATGTCCCGCACGTCCTTCGCCCACAACTTCACCCTGCTGCCCCGCCCGTTCCGCGTCCACTTCCGCGAACACCCCGACCAGTTCGCCGCGTTCGTCCTCCGGGCGGCGGGCTTCGACCCGACCGACACGCAGGCGCCGGTGTACTCCAACACCGTCGAACACGGCGACGCCGGCGACCGCCGGGAGCGGGCGATCCCCCTGACCCGTCACCAGTGGCTGATGGGCATGCCCACGGGCAAGGACCTCCTGCGGAAGTACACGAACCTGAACACGGCGGAGAAGGCGGACGTGACCCAGGACGACTGGGTGCACATCCACGGCTCCCTCGGCGCGCTCGGCAGCGTCGACGACCGGGTCGGCCCGCTCGGCAAGGAGGAGGTGGCCCTGGTCGCCGAGCTGCGCCGGATGAAGGACGGCCTGCGGACCCCAAACCTCACGCCGCTCACGGTCGCCGCGTTCGACCTGGTCCAGCTGCTGAACGCGGGCAGCTCCCTCAAGTACAAGAAATAACACCGAAGTTGAGCCGTGTGGGGAGGGGGGCGGCGGCGCCTGGGGGGCCCCCCCAACCCCCACCCGCCCCCACCCCGCGCCCCCCGCGCCCCCCCGGGGCCGCCCCCCCAAAAAAACAAAAAAACCCCCCTTGTGCCCGGGGGTGGCCCCCCGCCCCACCCGGGGGGTCCCCACACACGTGCCGCCGCCTACGGCACGGGCTGCTGCTGGGTGACGCAGTGGATGCCGCCGCCCTGGTTCCCGAGATTGTCGATGTTGAGCTGGACGACGGTGCGGCCGGGGAAGAGGCCCTGGAGGACCCTCTTGGCGTTGGCGTCGGCGGTCGTGTCGCCGAACTGGGCCGAGATGACGGCACCGTTGCAGACGTAGTAGTTGGCGTAGGAGTCGACGAAGCTGCTGCTGACCGCGCGGATCAGGTTGTAGTCCGGCGACCGCAGCGCGGTGACCGCGATCGGCGTCCCCTGGGCGTCGGTGGACGAGGACAGGATCTGGTACTGCTGCTGCTCGTCGTTGGACCAGATGTCCGGCGGGTCGGCCGGATTGGGGGTCTGGACCAATCCGACGCCGGGGCCGAGGAAGCGCGAGGTGGCATCGACGTGGTCGTCGGTGATGTCCTGGCCGCTGATGCCGTCGAACCAGATGACCTTGCTCGCGCCGTAGGCCGCGCACATGGCCTGTTCGATCTGCGCCTGGGACAGGTTCGGGTTGCGGTCGGGGTTGATGATGCTGCTCCTCGTCGCCATCAGCGTCCCGGCGCCGTCGGTCTCGATGGCGCCGCCTTCACTGACCAGGCCGGCGGCAGTGAAGGGGAGGCCGAGGTAGGCGGCGACGCGCTGCGCGACGAGGGCGTCGTTGGCGTGCTGCTGGTGGTTGCCCCAGCCGTTGAAGTTGAGGCCGACGGTGTCCAGGCCGCCCGCGCCGTCGGTGCGGAAGACGGCGCCGGTGTCGCGCATCCAGCAGTCGTCGACCGGGATGGAGCCGATGACCGTGACGTTCGGGTTGGTGCAGGCGCGCCTGGCGGCGGAGACGCCGGCCGCGTTGGCGAGGAGGTGGACGGGCTCGTACTTCGCGATGGTGTTGGCGATGAGGGCGATGTTGGCCTGCACGCCGGAGAGCTTGCGCCCGTAGATGGTCGTGCTGTCGGGCCAGGCCATCCAGGTGCGGGTGTGCGGGACGCCGTCGTCCGGAACCGAGAACGCGCCCGCGAGAGCCGGGGCGGCCGGCGCACCGCCGCGCGGGGTCGTCGACCGTCCGGCGGCGCGGGCCCGGGGGCCGGTGGCCGCCGTGACGGCGGCGCCGGCGGCGGTCATGGCGGCCGCTGTCAGGAACCGCCGTCTGTTCGGGGTCCATTGATCGGGGGTCTGATCGCTCATGGGGGATCTCCCGTCAACTCGCCGTGGGGGTGGCGAGGTTGACCGGAAAGCTATAACTGGCCAAGCGCTCGGTCAATTCTTCGCGCAGAAGTCGGGACCGGTGGGGCGCCTGAGCCCGGACGGCCGGATCCGCCGATGTCCCGATGGCCGATCCCCGGCGGTCGTTACAGTTGCGCCCATGGCGACGCGCTCGAACGACCAGACCCCCTCGGCCGCCGGGGACGCCGGGCGTCGACGTCCCTCGGCCAAGGGCGAGCAGACCAGGGCCCGCCTGATCGCGGCCGCCCGCACCCTCCTGGCCGGCGAGGCCGCCGGGCGCTTCACCACCCGCAACGTGGCCGCCCTGTGCGGGATTTCGCACGGGATGTGCCACTACCACTTCCAGGACAGGACCGACCTGATCGTGGCCGTGATCGAGGACATCCGGCCGGAGTGGATCACCCCGCTGGAGGAGGCGGTCGACCTCCCCGGGAGCTTCACCGAACGCGCCGAGCGCGTGATCGCCCTGCTGACCCGGCCCGAGAGCCCGGACCTCGCGCACCTGCACTCGGCGCTGCACTGGCTCGCCCTCAACGACGACCGCATCAGGGAACGCCTCGACGAGGACTACCGGCGCTGGCGCGCCTGCTTCGTGCGCATGTTCCGGCTCCTGGCCGACGAACGACGGACCGGCCTCGACGCCAGGCTCCTGGGCGAGACCTTCGCGGCGGCCGTGGACGGCCTGGCCGCCGCCCAGTCGCTCGACCCCGGCACGGAGACGGGGACGGTGCTGCGCACCCTGATGACCGCGCTCACCGCCGCCTGACCTGGCTCGCCCGACCGGGCGCGGAGCCGTTCGGTTCCTTCCTCCGCCCTCCGGGTCAAAGACACCAGTCTCGGCGATCGGGCCTCCCCCCGTCAGTCCGGATCGTTCCGGATTCCGCGCCGTGCGGCGGGTGACTACCGTCCCAACCGCTCGACCACCGGGCGGTCCGGACGGGCCGCCGTCACGCGCGTTCCCAGGAGGCCACGTTGACCGCCCAGCACCCCACCCGCAGGAGCATCCTCAGGACCGGCGGCGGGCTCGGCGCCGCGCTGGCGCTGGGCGCCGCCGGCTCGCTCGCCTCGGCGAGTCCCGCGGCAGCGGCCGGCGACGGCTTCGGCCTGAGCATCGTGGACCGCAACGAGAGCGACCCGCGGATGTGGTACTACCGCTTCCGCACCTCGGCGATCGGCTGGAACCCCGCCGTGAACGTGCTGCTGCCGGACGACTACCAGTGGAGCGGGCGCACCTACCCGGTGCTGTACCTGTTCCACGGCGGCGGCAACGACCAGGACTTCATCACCTTCGACCGGGCGGGCGTCCGCGACTGGACCGCCGGCAAGCCGATCATCGTGGTGATGCCGGACGGCGGGCACGCCGGCTGGTACTCCAACCCGGTCAGCTCCAACGCGGGCCCGCGCAACTGGGAGGAGTTCCACATCAACCAGCTGCTGCCCTGGGTCGAGGCCAACTTCCGCACCTACGCCGAGTACGACGGCCGCGCGGTGGCCGGCTTCTCGATGGGCGGCTTCGGCGCGCTGAAGTACGCCGCCAAGTACTACGGTCACTTCGCCTCGGTCAGCGCCCACTCCGGCCCGGCCAGCCTGCGCCGGGACGGCGGCCTGGTGGCGCACTGGGCGAACGCCTCCTCCGCCGCGCTGGACCTGAACGGCGGCACGGTCTACGGCGTGCCGCTCTGGGACCAGGCGCGGGTGAGCGCCGACAACCCGGTGGAGCGGATCGAGAGCTACCGCAACAAGCGGGTCTTCCTGGTGGCCGGCACCAGCCCCAACCCGGTCGACTGGTTCAGCACCGTCAACGAGACCCAGGTCCTGGCCGGGCAGCGCGAGTTCCGCTCCCTGCTCGACGGGGCGGGCATCCCGTACGACGCGCGTGAGGTGCCCGGCGGCCACGAGATCCGGCCGGACATGTTCCGGCAGGACCTGGACGGCATCATCGACCGCCTGCGCAAGGCGTGAGGGCCGCCCCGGTGTTCCCCTCCCTCCTCCGGCGCGCTTCGCGACCCGCACCGGCCCCGGCACCGGCCCCGGCCACCCCGCTGCATCGGGTCCTGGTCTCCGCGCTCGCGCTGCTCGGCATGACGGCGGGCCTGACGGTCGGCGTCGGCGCCACGCCGGCGCCGGCCGCCACCGGCATCGACCTCTGCGCCGAGGTCGGCTACACCGCGGGCTTCCGGGGTGACGCCCTGGTGACCGCGATCGCCGTCGGCATGGCCGAGTCCAGCTGCAACCCGCTCGCGTCCAACGTCCAGAACAACACGCCGCCGTCCACCGACCGGGGCCTGTGGGAGATCAACAGCTACTGGCACCCCGAGGTCAGCGACGCCTGCGCCTACGACGCCCAGTGCAACGCCAACGCGGCCTACCGCATCTCCAACAAGGGCACCGACTGGGCGCAGTGGTCGACCTACAAGGAGGGCGCACACCTGCGGTACCTGGACGCGGCCCGGGCCGCCGCCGACCGGCTCGGCCACCACGACCCCGGGCCGGCCCCGGTCGTCTACCCGACACAACCCGGCCGGGTCGTCTCGGCGCGCTCGGCGGACGGCCGCCTGGAGGTGTTCGCGGCCGGGGCGAACGGCGTCTCGCACGCCTGGCAGAACAAGGTGAACGGCGACTGGTCCGAGTGGGAGTCGCTCGACGGCCCCGGCGGCGCCCGGCTGACGATCGGCGCGGACGCGGACGGCCGCCTGGAGCTGTTCGCCCTCAACGGCAGCACGCTCCAGCACCGCTACCAGCTCCAGCCCTCCGGCGCCTGGTCGGGCTGGGACACGTTCGGCACCGGCGGCCACAACCTCGCGGTCGGCGCCAACCAGGACGGCCGCCTCGAAGTCTTCGCCTCCGGCCCGGTCGGCGTCTTCCACCGCTACCAGACCGCGCCCAACAGCGGCTGGTCCGGCTGGGAGCCGGCCGGCGGCGGCCCCGCCGACAGCGAGATCGGACTCGGCAAGTCCCCCGACGGGCGCCTGGAGGTCTTCGCCCTCAACGGCTCCACCTTCCAGCACATGTGGCAGACCGCCGCCAGCGGCGCCTGGTCGGGCTGGGAGACCTTCGGTGACGGCGGCCACGACCTCACCGTCGACCACAACCAGGACGGCCGCCTCGAAGTCTTCGCGTCCGGCTCCACCGGCGTCTACCACCGCTACCAGACCAACCCCACCACCTGGTCCGGCTGGGAACCCACCGGCGGGCCGGCCGACTCCCAGCTGACCAGCGAGCACGCGCCGGACGGCCGGGTGGAGGTCTTCGCCATCAACGGCACCACCGCCCAGCACCTGTGGCAGACCGGCGTGAACGCCCCGTACGACAAGTGGGTCGCCTTCGGCGGCCCCGGCACCGAGATCACCGCGGCGGCCAACGCCGACGGCCGCATCGAGGTCTTCGGCTCCAGCGGCACCGGTGTCCACCACCGTTGGCAGACCGGCTTCTCCACCTGGTCCGAGTGGTCCTGGCTCAACACCACCTCCGGCCCCGCCGTCGGCTGAGGCCGACCTGCGTGTGGTCGCCCCCGGCCCCCGCCGGGCGGGGGGACGGGGGGACGCGGGGGGGGGGGGGGGGCGATGGGCAAGGCCCCCGGGCCCAGGGACGAGGCGTG